>NZ_JAGYGS010000001.1:0-156137 GCF_018991185.1 Lactiplantibacillus sp. 7.2.4 | reverse complement strand
GGAGGATTAGCTCAGTTGGGAGAGCGTCTGCCTTACAAGCAGAGGGTCACAGGTTCGAGCCCTGTATCCTCCATTATGAGCCGTTAGCTCAGTTGGTAGAGCATCTGACTTTTAATCAGAGGGTCGACAGTTCGAGACTGTCACGGCTCATTGTTTACGGCTCATAAGTAAATAAGTTCATAAAAAGTTATTGTTGATTTATGTGACTGAGCATGATATGATGTTATAGTTGTGTTAATCGTCATGCCGACTTAGCTCAGCTGGCAGAGCATCTGTCTTGTAAACAGGGGGTCGGAGGTTCGAATCCTCTAGTCGGCATTAACTGAATAATTATGCGGAAGTAGTTCAGTGGTAGAACATCACCTTGCCATGGTGGGGGTCGCGGGTTCGAATCCCGTCTTCCGCTTTGTTCCAAGTGTTGCCGGGGTGGCGGAATTGGCAGACGCACAGGACTTAAAATCCTGCGGTTAGTGATAACCGTACCGGTTCGATCCCGGTCCTCGGCACTTTTTTTATGAAGCACCCATAGCGCAATTGGATAGAGTGTCTGACTACGAATCAGAAGGTTGTAGGTTCGACTCCTACTGGGTGCATATAACGGGAAATAGCTCAGCTTGGTAGAGCACCTGGTTTGGGACCAGGGGGTCGCAGGTTCGAATCCTGTTTTCCCGATTAAGTAGTCATTACGATTATTTAACACATCGCGGTGTAGCTCAGCTGGCTAGAGCGTCCGGTTCATACCCGGGAGGTCGAGGGTTCGATTCCCCCTGCCGCGATAGGAATAAGAGCTTGGACCTTTAGCTCAGTTGGTTAGAGCAGACGGCTCATAACCGTCCGGTCGTAGGTTCGAGCCCTACAAGGTCCATCTACTATTGATAGTGGACATTTCCTAGTTACAACTTATGGAGGATTACCCAAGTCTGGCTGAAGGGAACGGTCTTGAAAACCGTCAGGTGGGTCAAACCACGCGAGAGTTCGAATCTCTCATCCTCCTTATTATCGCGGGATGGAGCAGTCTGGTAGCTCGTCGGGCTCATAACCCGAAGGTCGCAGGTTCAAACCCTGCTCCCGCAATTTGGTCCGTTGGTCTAGTTGGTTTAGGACGCCTGCCTGTCACGCAGGAGATCACGAGTTCGAGTCTCGTACGGACCGTTAAGTTAATAGTTTCTAAATGGCTACAATGGCTCGGTAGCTCAGTCGGTAGAGCAATGGATTGAAGCTCCATGTGTCGGCGGTTCGATTCCGTCCCGCGCCATCTGTCTTATGCGGGTATAGTTTAGTGGTAAAACCACAGCCTTCCAAGCTGTTGTCGCGAGTCCGATTCTCGTTACCCGCTTTTTTGGGCCTATAGCTCAGCTGGTTTAGAGCGCACGCCTGATAAGCGTGAGGTCGATGGTTCAAGTCCATTTAGGCCCATTTTGGAGAAGTACTCAAGTGGCTGAAGAGGTGCCCCTGCTAAGGGTATAGATCGCGCAAGCGGTGCGAGGGTTCGAATCCCTCCTTCTCCGTTGTTCCATATTAAAAATATGACCCCTTGGTCAAGTGGTTTAAGACACTGCCCTTTCACGGCAGTAACATGGGTTCGAATCCCGTAGGGGTCATTATATTATCGCGGGATGGAGCAGTCTGGTAGCTCGTCGGGCTCATAACCCGAAGGTCGCAGGTTCAAACCCTGCTCCCGCAATTGGGTCCGTTGGTCTAGTTGGTTTAGGACGCCTGCCTGTCACGCAGGAGATCACGAGTTCGAGTCTCGTACGGACCGTCGATGACGTCATTCATTATGAATGGCGTCTTTTTTTACGTGAAATTCGATTGAACACGGGATTCTGAATTTTGGATGCTACACAGGTTTTGGGGCGGATAGGCAACTTGCCTTGAGGATCTGTAAGCAGTAAATAACTGACCATATTGATTTATGCTTTAGAGATTATTTCCAATACAAAAAGAGTGTACTAAGCTTCTCGGCTTTTGAGGAAGTTTAGAGACATTTGGTTAAATATGAGGTAGAAAACAATGACTAAGGGTAGATTGCAAATTTAATCCGAATTTTTGGACAAATTTGTCAGCATAACCTGATACGGTGTTTGCCAGTCGAGTATTTTAAGCGGTCGCTGGTTAATTTGGAGTAACGTCGTCGTTAAATCTTGAGCACTAATGTGCTCAAAACGAGTCCCTTTAGGATAAAAATAACGTAAATTCCGATTAAAGCGTTCATTACTACCACGTTCAGCTGGCGTATAAGCATGGCAGTAATAGGTCTTAATACCATATTGTGATTCAAGTGATACTAGCCCACTAAACTCAGTGCCACGGTCCACAGTAAAGCTGTGCACCGGACCATTAAAAGTGGTTAGGAACTTAGTTAGTGCTTCATTAACAGTCGCTGTCGTCCGATCTTTTAACCGGTATGCCCAAAGGAACCGTGATTTGCGATCGATTAAAGTTAATAAAACTGCCTTACTATGCCCACGAGGACCAACGACTGTAGCTAGTTCAAAATCGCCGATGTGATTACGTTGATTAATCATCATGGGACGCTGTTCAATTGATCGCCCCAAAGATTGATTATATTTGGATCGTTGGTCAACGTTACGCCGTTGGCGTACGCCATGTTCAGGTAGATCATTCAAGGAGAAACCAATTCTCCCCTGATTTAGCCAATTATAAAGAGATTTAGTAGCTAGTTTAAATTCGTGAGCAATCATTCCTGGTGACCAGCTTAGATGTAAATGGTTGAGAATTGTTTGCTTTAACTCATCGCTCAGCTTAGTTTTCCGACCACATCGTGATCGCTTGTATTCGGCATCTGTTTGTGCTAATTCAGCCTGATAAGGTTGACATCGAGATAATTCATAAGAAATTGTTGACGGTGATCGGTTCAGCCGAACGCCCATTTGGATATTGGACAGCCCTAGTTCACAAAAGGTTTCGATTTTAATTCGTTCGGAATAGGTTATACTAGACAAAAGATCAGCTCCTAAAAGATGGGTTTGTGGTAAACACCATTTTAAAGGAAGCTGATCTTTTTTGTCCGAACAGCGTTCGGATTAATTTTACAATCTACCTAAGAAATTTCATCGCGCTTTTGGTGTGTATGGCATTATCGGAAATGATGAAGGTTTGGTGGTAATTAAGAAAAACGGCGGGCCTTATATCAATAGATTTGACTTGCCAGGTGGTAGTCTAGAAAATGGGGAAGGGTTGCAGTCCGCCATTGTGAGAGAAATCAAGGAAGAGACAGGATTAGAGCCAGAGAAATTGACACAATTAGGAGTTACAAGTTTCAAATATCCGTGGTCTTATGAACGTTGGCGTTATAATCAACATATCTGTGTCTTCTATGAAGTTGTTAGTAGTACAGGCGATTTAAACTATTCTGTCTCTCAATTTATTGGTCAGGACTCTTTGGGTGCGGTCAGAATACCTTTAGAGAAACTTACAATTGAAAATTCGTCGCCGTTAGTATTGAAAGCAACCGATTTTTTACAAAAGCAACGGATTTTTGATCCTATTGATTGGACTTATGATGAATGGAAAGTATTAAAAAAGTCAGTTTTTTGAGTCGTAATAAATTAGTGTCGTAATAAATTAGTTTTAATAAAATACAAAGGTTCTACAATAGCGGTTAGAGGAGAGGCGTGTTCTAAATATCTCAAAAGCCGAGAAGTTTAGAATACGCTTTTTATTGAGCGTAAGCTGTCAAGAATAAAGCATGGAATCAGTGATTTGCAGCACACGTTATGACAGCCAGGACCTCATCTTGACCTAGATTTTGGCTTGAACCCATTACAATGGTAATAACCGTAAAATGAAACGTCCATATGGCCGAATAAATATCGTATAATGCAGTTGCACAGCAGCAGGCTAAATCGGTTAAACTTGATTTTAAAACAATCTGTGAGCCCCCTGATAGGCTAATAACGTATGATTCTGAGTCGAAGCATAATCATGTTAGTGCATTCTGGTCAATAATTATCATGTATTAGTGTTAAAAATTCGCTATGCAAGTGATCGCACATAATTGGCGATTTAAATAATTAGTCAAAAAAAGCCGCTGCACGCTAGCAACGACTTTTAGCCATAATTGAACTATGATTTTAATGAACGGACGAATGAATACCGGCTTTCATGGTAACCATAATCTGAGTTCATATATTTGGCGAAAGGTTTGAAGGATTCACTCCGTAACCAAACGGCATACTCAGAATCACTGTGCCAGTTTGTGACGATCACAAAAGCTGCGTCGTTCTTGGATTTACGAAGAATCCAAAAGTGCTTGAGGCCATCGGGTTTGTTGTAATCATGCCGGAAACTGCTGAATTTTGAATTGAAGACCTTTTGTTCCTCAACGGGTAGGTCGATGAAAATAAAGCTGGTCATTCCGTGCCAATCTGCAGTTCCTTTTGAAAGCAAGACATCATATGTGACTGGACTGGAGAAGACCGTTTCTTCACCAGTCAAATCGAGTAACATGTACCGGTCTTCAGTTGCATTAGCTTGCATCAGTAGCAAGTCGCGATCGGCGTTTTGTTGTTGGATCATGGTAAGAATTTTACGCGTCCCAAATGTTGCTGAAATCTTTCCACTCATCAATATCACTCCTTAGTTATTACACTTATTATTATACGTTTTTTTCAAAACAATTGAAAATATGTTAAGTTGTTAGTTTCATTTTTTCGTCAGCCTAGTTTAGAATAGGGTGGAAAGATAAAATTGAAGGGAAGAGTGAAGATGAAACTAACTGTGCTTGGTTACTATGGTGGGTATCCATATGATGGGGTTGGGACGAGTTCTTACTTGATCACAGCGGGAGACTACCATTTGCTGCTTGATTGTGGCTCGGGTGCGCTGAACGCCTTAGAGGAAGTTTTAGACCCCATACAACTGGATAGTGTGCTTTTGAGTCATTATCACCATGACCATACTGCTGATGTTGGGGTATTACAATATTACTGGCAGCTTCGTCAGGGAAAACGCCACGTCCCAGTGTTACCAATCTATGGGCATACTGCCGATCCGTTAAACTTTGGCGCTTTAACTTGGGCTGGGGCGACGGAAGGCCGTGCTTATGATCCATCGACGGTTAATGAGATTGGGCCATTTAACGTTAGTTTCCTGCCGACGAAGCATCCGGTCCCAGCTTATGCCGTTAAGTTAGTCGAACGCGCGACGGGTCAAACGCTAGTCTTTTCTGCGGATACCGCCTATTTACCTGATTTAGCCAGCTTTGCGCAGGGTGCACAGTTATTAATGACTGATACGAACTTTGACGCACAAAAAACGGGTAAAATCTGGCACATGACCTCCGCACAGTCGGGTGAAATTGCCAAACAGGCCCAGGTCAATCGATTATTATTGACGCACTTGCCGCAAGATGTGCCGTTTGAACAGTTACGTCAGGAAGCTCAGGCCGCAGCAGGTAGTGCCGTTAAAGTTGTGGTTGCTCAGAAGTTTCTGCAGCTGGATCTCGCGTGATGTTGGATATGACGTCGGGAGTAGGACTTAATTAAGTGTTTCAAGCAAATATTTTTAGAAGATGTACGGCGGGATAGCGCTGTACATCTTTTTGTTTCGGCTAATTGTTGTCGTCTAATAAGCTGTATTAATTTGTAGGAGACGCTTACCATTTGAAGACTACCGAACTTTAAGAATTGAATCTGTGGAGAAAGACGCAGTGTCTTAATCATAATGGCGGTTGCTGGAAGTATTCAGTTCACTTAAATGAATCATAAGCTGGCAAGTTCAGTTTTCTGTAAACTGATTATTGAAATTATAAGGTGAAAGTGAATTGTGTACGATATTGTTAATAACAAAATTTATAATAAAAGCGATTTATTTTAGTTATAATTGACACATCGTCGTATTATGTATATTAAAATATTGATTTTAAATGAACGAATTTTGTTAAATCTATTCACAATTAAATATCGGTAGCGTATAATGAATTATGTTATATAAATTGATTAACGATGCCAAGGAGGACCCAGTATGGTTATTTTATATACCGCACCAAGTTGTACCTCATGTCGCAAAGCCAAGGCCTGGTTACAGACACACGACATTGATTTTCAAGAACACAATTTATTTACTGAACCAATTTCAATTGAGAATATCAAACGTATCTTACAATTGACAGAGTCGGGGACTGAGGAAATCATTTCAACGCGTTCGAAGGCCTTTCAACAGCTGAACATGGATATTAATGATTTATCGCTTAATGAATTATTTGATATGATTACTCATGATCCAAGCTTGCTCCGCCGGCCAATTATGTTGGACGAGAAACGGTTGCAAGTGGGCTATAATGAAGATGAAATTCGACGCTTCTTACCACGGAAAATTCGCACTTTAGAACTATTGCGAGCACAACAGTTAGCAAATATGTGACGATAATTGGCTAGTTAGCTTAACTAATTGGCCAATTTTTGTATTTTCAGATAGATTACTTTACAATAAAGGAAAATAAGTTAGAATTGTGATAGTGATTATGTCCCTTGACACTTAGAAAGGGGTGGATCTGTAATGGAGATGGAACGCATCAACGAAGATACGATTCGCGTCGTTATTGGAAATGATGATCTCAATGAGCGCGGGATACGCGTGTTGGATTTACTAGGGAATCATAAGCAAATTGAAAGTTTCTTTTATAGCATCTTGGAGGAAGTTGATGTTGATCATCAATTTCAAGACAACGATGCGGTGACTTTTCAAGTACTACCGAACCGCAATGGCCTAGAATTATTTATTAGTAAAAATAGTGATAATTTACAAGATACGATTGCCAAAGCGACCCAGTCGCCTAATCAGTCGGATGATGGTGATTCACAAGATGACGTCTCGGATTACTTGAAACGCAAATTAATGCAGACCGATACAAATCGAGTGGAAGATGGACAAGGTGTTAGTCATAATCCGACTAAGGATACCAACGATTTAGATCCATATATCGATGATCCTGATACGCCAACTAAAGAATACGTGTTGAAATTTGACCAGTTTGAAGATTTGGTCTCGCTGGCACAGTTATTCCGGCCAGAAGGTTTGGCTTCCAACTTGTTCAAGTATCGTGATCAATATTATCTAGAATTGGTTTTCTTCGTGGACCAATCTTCAACGGCAACCATCAAAGATGATGTTGCAGTTGCCTTAGAATATGCCCGCTTAGCGAATATCTCAGCTGACGTGTTGCTTGAACATGGTGAAAAAATCATGTCAAACGCCGCACTTGAAACGATTCGCCACTATTTTCATTAAGCTTAAACAGTCTTGATTTGACAAGTGATTGCCAGATTGGGGCTTTTTTTGTGCCGCTGAATCGACGACAACAACTGAGTATTCCCTGGTGTGACAATTGGAATACGCATTTTCATTGACGTGCGTCACTGCAGTCAATTGAAGCCGATAAGGGGCTAACTTTTTGAACATGTTGAATCGAGACGACGTCGTTTCCGATATGGTGCTAGTTATTCAGGGCTTCCCGAAAAGGATGGGTAATCGCGTGCTGGTGCCATTGGTGGCAGATTTCAAAAATTTCACGGAACTTCAAGTTCTTTGCGTATTTATTTCTTGAAAGGGGGGCGGCTGACAATGCTAATTGCACAAGACCCGCATCATCAGTTGGTCAATGCGAGTCAAGCTGGTCGGCAGATTCCATATATTTGCCCAGGGTGCCAAGGACCCGTTCGGCTCAAACGGGGAAGCGTGATGACGGCGCACTTTGCCCATTTTCGAGGCAGCGACTGTCAGGTGTTCTCTGAGGGCGAAACGCACGAGCACGTGACTGGCAAGCAGCAATTAGCTGCCTGGTTCGCTGCTAGCGGCTATTCAGTCCAACTTGAAGCGGGTTTAACAGCGTTGCATCAGCGACCAGATTTGTTGGTGCAGACGGATGTAACACCACCGCTGGCTATTGAATTTCAGTGCTCACCCTTATCCGTGACGCGGTTGGCAGCCCGTACGCAGGGCTATTGGCGACATGGCTATCAAGTGCTCTGGATTCTCGGCCAACCCTATCAGCGCAAGTTACGGTCGACCAGCAAAGCCTTGAAATTTCTGCAATATCACCCGCACTGGGGCGTTCATCTCTTATTCTGGCAGGTGGAAACCGCCAGTTTACAATTGATTCACCATATTCTTACGCTGGATGCTGAACCCTTGACATATCAGCGCTGGTCACTGAAATCAGCCCGTCAACCGGTGGCAGCATTTCAGCAGTTCCAACCGATTGTCAGTAATCCAACACCACCGGAAGAACATCTCGAGCATTATCGTCGGCAGTTACTACTGGCCAGATTACGGCATCAGCATGCTTTTGATGACTTGCAGCGGTATTGCTATCAACGCGGCGGAACAATTGCGCAACTGCCAGACTGGACGATTCCCAGGGTGCCGGAACTACCATTGCTGACGGTACCGTATTTGGTGTGGTACGGTCATGTTTTTGGTCAATTACGGCAGGAGCCGACCGTTATCACTCATGAACGACTTCAGGCGTTATTATGGACGGAATTACAGCCATTACTGGCGCGGCAAGCCTGTTTGCGTGACCAAGGTACTCTGCATCGGCAGTTGCTTTTAGCCGTCACGGCTCGTCTGGATCAACAGCACGTGATTCAACGACGTGGGCGCGATTGGACCTTGAATCAGGCAGCGCTTAAGTGGGAACAACCTAAGTTTTAGAACACAATCTGCGGCGACCGGTCCAAACTGTGGTAATCTAGTGCTATATTGAATTAATTGGAGGTTTTCGCATGGTAGCAACCAAACAATTGCCGACCCGTTCAGCCGTTCCTGAAGAACTGACTTGGGATCTGACCCCAATCTACGCCACTCAGGCTGCGTATGAAGCGGATGTCGCGCAGGTTAAAGCCGCACTGACAGCTGTGACGGCATTGAAAGAACATTTTACGGACTCCGCTGATACCGTATTAGCAGGGATTCAGGCCGTCCTGGATGTTTATCGACGGCTTGAAAAGGTCGCCGTGTACGCGAGCTTGAAGAGTGACCAGGACACTGGCAACAGCACCAACGCCGCACTTGACGATCAGGCTAGCAGTTTAACGGCCAAGGTATCCGCCGCCACTGCCTGGTTTGAACCGACAATTTTGCAATTAACACCGGATGAACTTGATACTTATTTGGATCAAAACGTCACATTACGTGATTATCGGCACTTACTCGATACTGTCCGGCTCCAGAAGGGGCACGTTTTATCAGAAAACGAAGAGTCATTACTTGCTGGTGCCAGTGATATTTTTGGCGCGTCAGCGAAGACCTTTGGCGTCTTGAATAATGCTGACTTCAAGTTTCCAACAGTCAAGGATGATGACGGTAACCCAGTGACCCTTTCGCAGGGGTTATATGGCGTGTTGCTAGAATCAGTGCATCCAGCCGTTCGTCGCGAAGCGTTTGAAGCGTTATACCGGGTTTATAGCCAGTTTCGGCGGACCCTTGCTTCAACCCTAGCGAGTCAAGTAAAGGTGCATAACTTTGTCGCTCAGGCGCATCACTATCCGGATGCGCGGGCAGCGGCGTTAGCAGCCAACCAGATTCCAACGTCAGTTTATGACGCGCTAGTGACATCGGTTGATGACCATCTGGACTTATTACATCGTTACGTGGCCCTCCGTAAACGGCTGCTGGGGGTAGACCAATTGCATATGTATGATATGTATACACCATTGGCTGGGAAGCCTGCCATCAAATATACTTATCAGCAAGCCCAGACCACGGCATTACAGGCGTTAAAGATTTTAGGCCCAGATTACATCAAACACGTCAAGACGGCCTTTGGTTCACGGTGGATCGATGTGGTTGAAAATCAAGGTAAGCGGAGTGGGGCATATTCATCAGGCATGTATGATACGGCGCCATATATGCTCTTAAATTGGCAAGACAATATCGATAACTTGTACACGCTCGTCCACGAGATGGGACATAGTATGCACTCATACTTCACGACCCATAATCAGCCTTATCAGTATGGTGACTATTCGATCTTTGTGGCTGAAATTGCATCGACGACCAACGAAAACTTGCTGACTAATTATTTCTTGGAGACTGAAAAGGACCCTAAGATGCGGGCGTATGTTTTGAATTACTATCTCGACGGCTTCAAGGGGACGGTCTTCCGTCAAACGCAATTTGCTGAATTCGAACAATGGATTCATGAACAAGACCAAGCAGGGCAAGCTTTGACCGCTGACCGGCTATCGAAATACTACTTGCAACTCAATCAACGCTACTACGGTGACGCGGTGGTCAGTGATCCGCAGATTGCGGATGAATGGTCCCGAATTCCGCATTTCTACTACAACTATTACGTCTACCAGTATGCGACTGGTTTCGCGGCGGCCTCGACATTGGCTGAACGGATCAGTAGTAAGCAACCAGACGCAGTTACGGATTATCTGGGTTATCTGAAAGCAGGGTCTTCGGCGTTCCCAATCGATGTGATGCATCGTGCGGGTGTCGATATGACTAAGCCGGATTACTTGGATGCTGCATTCAAAGTGTTTGCTGAACGCTTGGATGAATTTGAACAATTGGTGACTGCTGCCCAATAGGAATTAGTGGTGACAACGTCAAAAAGCACCTGGCGAAAATGATCGTCAGGTGCTTTTTGACTGGTTGTCCAGTTGAATAATTGCAATTACTGAAATTATAAAACGTGTAGTTGTGCACTGGAAAGGTTGGCACAACTTGTATTTGTGGTCCGGTTGGCTTCTTGGAATGGATCCAGATTGCCGTTGACGAGGTCAAAGAGCGTCTCGTAATTAAAATGCTCGAGTAAGACCCCATAATCATATTGATCGCAGTCGAAAACGACCGCGGATGAGGCTTCGGTAATGTTCATTTCGGATGCGAGTCGTTGATCGGCATGGAACGCCTGCTTAGCCAGTTCACTATTCCGATCTTCCATAAACATGTCCAAATCAATTCGACAGTCAGTTGCGACGGTTTTGACAAGTTCCTCTGAATAATGTTGCCCGGCTTTGAGCATTGCAGATTGGAGCGCAATTAAAAAGTTACGCCCACGTTTTTTGCCTTGGAACAGGGCCGCTTTGTAGTCCAAAATAACCCGATACAAAGTCTGTGATTGTTGATTCTGGGCATGCCAGTCAGTCGTCTTAATGCCTTGGGACTTCAAAGCCCGTTGAATCACACTGATATTAAGTAACGGTACGAATTGAAATTGGATTTGTTTGTCTGAGTCATTTGCCAACCGTAACACGTTCTGTTCGTCGCGTACGCATTGGTTTGCCAACGGATTTACAAATAAATACACTTCTAACACGTCATAATTCCTCCACTTTCTCTATTCGCGTCATAGTGCAGAATACCAATCAAACGTGGTATTTGCAAGCTTTTAATTTCATGAATTTTTTAATGTTAAGTTCAACTCGTTATTTAGATTAAACCTTCACCAGTTATCATGCACCGATTTGATAAATTCGTAAAGTATTTTGTTTCCTCAATGGCAGTTTGGCGAGAATCGTAAGCTTAGTGTTCATTCTCGAGAACGTTAACTTTCTATTCCGCCAAATTATGGTAAAATTTTAGGGTATGGATTGAAACGGAGGTGCCCCGATGGAAGATTGGAATCATTTTTTACTGCCTTATCAACAAGCCGTTGATGAGTTGAAAGTTAAATTACGGGGAATGCGGAAACAATTTCGCGATTTAAATCAGCACGAACCGATTGAATTTGTAACGGGGCGAGTCAAGCCCGTCGATAGTATCAAAGAAAAAATGACCCGGCGTAAGGTTCAAGAAGACCGGCTGGAACAAGATATGCAGGATATTGCTGGCTTAAGAATCATGTGCCAGTTCGTAGAAGATATTTACCAAGTCGTCGATTTATTGCGTAAACGGACCGACATGACGATTCTGGAAGAACGGGACTATATCAGCAATGAAAAGCCGTCTGGTTACCGCTCATACCACATCGTCATCGAATATCCGGTTCAAATGGTCGGTGGTGAGAAAAAAATCCTCGCTGAAATCCAAGTCCGGACGTTAGCCATGAATTTTTGGGCGACCATCGAACATTCACTTAACTATAAATATCAAGGGGACTTTCCCGAAAATTTGAGTCAACGATTGCAACGCGCTGCCGAAGCGGCCTTCAGTCTTGATAAAGAAATGTCAGAAATTCGCGAGGAAATCCAGGAAGCTCAGAGCTTGTTTTCATACGGCAAAGGGCCAGGTAATGATGAACCTGACAGTACAAAGGAAGATCAAAATTCATGAAAGTAACTATTTTTGCAAATGAGAGCGAGAAGTCCACGGCAGTCGCCAGTGAACTGCATACGAAATTACTCGCTGCCGGGTTTGAAATTGACGATGCCCATCCTGATATCGTACTCTCGGTTGGGGGTGATGGGACCCTCTTATCAGCGTTCCATCACTACAGCCACATGGTTGACCAAGTCAGGTTCGTCGGTGTGCATACTGGACACCTGGGCTTTTACACTGACTGGCGCGACTATGAGATTGACCAACTGATTACTGGACTACTAGAGGATAATGGCCAGAGTGTCACTTATCCGTTGCTAGCAGTGGACATTACTTATGCGGACAACCAGATGGCTGATCATTACTTAGCGTTGAACGAATCCACACTCAAAAAGCTGGGGAGTACGATGGTGGCGGATGTCTACATTCAGGATGAATTGTTTGAACGTTTCAGGGGCGATGGCCTCTGTGTCTCGACACCAACGGGCTCCACGGCCTATAACAAATCGGTCGGTGGTGCGGTCATTCATCCACGATTGGACGCGCTCCAGATGGCGGAAATCGCGTCGATCAACAACCGCGTGTTCCGGACACTGGGCTCACCAGTCATCGTGGCACCGTATGAAACGATTACGATTCGGCCGCAACAAAAATCACATTTTGTCTTTACGGCCGACCAGTTGGATACCCAACCACGTCCGATCGAAGAAATTCGCTATTCGATTGCGAATCGGCGCATCGCTTTTGCGCAGCACCGGCACAATCGCTTCTGGAAACGGGTCGGGACGTCCTTCATTGGGTTGGACGAACAATGAGGTTTACTTGGATCAATCACGCGCCTGAGCCGATGAAGGTCAAGACGCTGCTCTCCCAACACGGGGTCACGCGGAGTTTGCTGAAAAAAGTGAAGTTTCACGGTGGTGCGATTCTTGTCGATGATCAACCGGTACTTGCGATTCATATGTTGACTGGTGGTGAGACCGTCACGATGGTTACCCCGGCAGAAGTCGGTAACGACCACCTCGGCGTCTCCAATTTGCCGATTGATATTTTGTATGAAGATCGCGACTATTTAATCGTCAACAAGCCCGCTGGCGTGGCTTCAGTGCCAGCCCACGCGTTGCCAGATAATACGCTTGCCAACCGTGTAAAAGGGTACTATCGCGCGGCTGGTTATGATAACGAGGTCGTGCACATTACGACTCGCTTGGACCGCGACACCAGTGGCATCGTGCTATTCGCCAAGCACCATTTTGCCCACTCGATCATCGATCATCAGTTAAAGGCGCATGCGATGCGCAAGATGTATTTAGCCGTGGTCAGTGGTGATTTGCCGGATGAGCATGGCTGGTTAGACGCACCGATCGGACGAGCGCCCGATTCATTTGTCAAACGAACCACGCGTCCCGATGGCAAGCCGTCTTTAACCGAGTACTGGGTCGTCAAACGACTACGTAACATGACTGTCGTCCGGGTGCGTTTACACACTGGGCGTACCCATCAGATTCGCGTTCACTTTGCCGCTAGCGGTCATCCGTTGGTGGGAGATGCGCTCTATGGCGGTCCACGTGATCCCTGGCTCAACCGGCAGGCCCTACACTGCATGCAATTGACGTTTGATGATCCATTTATTGAACAGTCACTGACCACGTTTGCACCGCTACCGGCCGACATTGTGCAACTAATTGCGAATAATCAGCGCGCAAATTCCTGAGTGTTGCGGGTCGTATTGATGCTTAATATGGTGCGTTGTGCGAGTTATTATTTAGCATGAAAGATGATTAAAACGTGCCAATTGTTTGGCTTACTGTTCGTCAGTGATGATCGTCCGATTCCGACTTCCAGGGCTGGCTGACAACGCTGGAACAGGGCGGACATCGATTTGAACTCACGCAGAAAAACACTGCGCAATTTCAAATACGAGTCTTCTTCTAGCCCGGGAAATTCGCCCGGACAAGAAGAATTTCGCCCTTGAGCATTGTCAGCCAGCCCTTCCAGTCGGGAAGCCGCTCGAATGGCGGATGAACGGCCACCTATCTGGGCGCAATTGACCACTGAATTTTAGGTGAATGGTCTTTCAGGTAAACTTTTAGGCGATGTTGATGCTGCTTTATGACATTTAATTACGGGGAGATTATTGAATATGATTCACTAAATTCAACGAACGCTACCCTTGAATTTAGTCGATACAATTATCCTCGCTTAGAATTCAAGACTTTGCTAATTCAGAAAACTAGAGAAATTTCTGAGAAATTCTGTGAAGTTGCTGATTCGAAATGAGTAAGGAAGTTTAGCGATTGTTAGAACCCAGTCTGGCTTGAACATGTTTCGGCAATATCGCGGGCAACGTGAAAGACCAGTATTTAAGACGTGGGTTGTCGGCTTAAATCTGTGTTGTCCACCACGTTCCGGCCATTGCTCAGAATGCCTGGAAGCCGAACTAGGAAGCATCCACCACAGCAAGTTTACGGTAACTCGCACTGTTTCCAGCGGTCTTTAGCTGGCTGCATTTGAACTCAGAAAATAGCACGTTTTAATCATGATTCATGACAAATTAACTGCCACAAGACGTATTTAACTGAATATAACCAAAAAAGGCGCCATTCATCAGAAGATGAGTAGCGCCTTTAGTGTGTGTTAAATGCTAATACTTAATGATTTTAGTGCCATGGGCCTGGTTAACGCCGAGTGTCGACGTGATGTGGTCAACGTTGTCGGCTGTGATCCCGCCACCGGGGAGAATCTGAATACGACCAGCCGCCTGAGTCACCGTCGCTTGGAGCTGTGGCAGACAGTCCTCAATCGATTGGGTCAACGGGCCACCGTGCGTGAGAATGCGATCAACATCGTGGTCAACCAACCAGTCAATCGCTGCGGCTTGCTGAGCAACTGGAATTTCATCAAACGCCATGTGGAAGGTGATGGACATACCACCGGCTGCGCCAATCAAGAGTTCCAAGGCTTCGACATCCAGTTGATTATCAGCGGTCAACGCACCGAATGCAACGCCGTCTACACCTAATGATTGGGCTTGTAACAGATCGGCCTCCATAATTTTCAGCTCGGTGTCATTGTAGACAAAGTTGCCACCACGCGGCCGAATCATTGCAACTAATGGGACGTGATGTTCGCTGGTATACTTAGTGGCTTCGGCCATGACGCCGCGACTAACGGTCGTTCCACCAACGGCTAAATTGTCGTTGAGTTCGATGCGATTGGCACCCGCGGCGATGGCAGCCGGAATGTTGGTATAGTTTTCAACACAGACTTCTTTTAATAACATGGGATTCATCCTTTACTTAAATAGCACGCAAACGCCTTCTGGGACGCTAACATCCTTTTGTAATAGACTTAGTTTACCACTGGTGAGGTCACGTGCATATAAAGTGGCATTGTCGGTATTTTGGTTAACGACAACGACGAAGGCTTCAGTTGGGTCTAGATCAAAATCGCGTGGGAAATCGCCTTCCGTACTGATCTGTTGGATAAGGCTGAGACTACCATCCGCCGCAACCGCGAAGACGGCCAGCGTGTTGTATCCCCGGTTGGAAACGTATAGGAAATGCCCATCGTGACTCAACCGAATGGCAGCGGCACCATTGTGAGCGGTATAGTCGGCTGGAATCGTTTTGACGATGCCGAGTTGAGTGAAGGCCCCCGTTTTTGCGTCGTAGGACAAAGTGGCCACTTGGCTAGAGAGTTCACCGGCTAAAAAGGCGTATTGACCGTCTGGGCTGAAGACTAAGTGCCGCGGACCAAAGCCTGCGGGCATCGTCAAGACCGATTGTTCAGTCAATGTACCGGCATCGCTGACGTTGTAAACGTAAACCTTGTCACTACCCAGATCGATGACGGCGAGGCGATTGTCTGGCGTTAAATCAGTGTAGTGAATGTGTGAGCCATCCTGTTCAGGACGCGGACCGCTACCACTGTGTTGAACGGTGTCGGTCAAGGTGAGAGCGCCGTCAGCGGCAATCTTCATCACTTCCGCAGTTCCTTTATGGTAGTTGGCACTGTAGACGAGTTGGCGTGCTTCATCAACCGCAACGTATGCAGGTGGTGTTCCGGGTGCCACGACCGTATTTAGTTTGTGAGCCGTTTGACCATCTAATTGCCAGGCTGCGACACCACCTTCGTCATCTTCCTTGTCAACACTGTAAAGGCGTTGTTTGGCTGAGAGTGCCAAATAGGTCGGATTCGAAGCCGAAGCTAACAGACCGTCATTCGTTAGCGTCTTGGCAGTTGTGTCGAGGGTGCCTTGATAGATGCCCTGGCTTGTCTTTTTCGTATAAGTTCCAAATAAAATTTGTTCTTGCATTGTGCAACAGACCTCCTCAATAGATAGTTTTAGTATAGCATAGATAATCAAGGTGTAAGCGATGACAAATTGGCGTCAGCGATTGGGACTATGCTACAATTAAAGCAATCATTAAAAACGATGGGGGTCTTGATATGACAGTAACTGCAACAGTTCAATCGATTGGCGACAATGCCATCGATCCGAAAGAACCAATTTTAGTGCTTTTTGACGAAACGGCGACGGCGCCGTTGCAACAAATTGCGGTCGTCCAACAATTCGAACAGCCCGTAACGCAGCTCTCACTGGTTGTCGGTAGCACCATTACCATCGATCAACAGACTTATACTGTTGAATACGCGGGTGGGTTAGTCGAAGCCAATTTAACTTCGATTGGTCATGCGACGCTCTACTTCAAGTCGGTACCAGAAAAGCCGATGGATAACGGTCTCTATTTGACACCACACCAATTACCGAAGATTAAAGTTGGTAGTGTCATCACATATCAATCGTAGGGAGGGGATTAATTGAAACCTGACCCACAAAAGCGGCGGTGGTCGCCGCGTCGAGCGATTCAAATTTTGGTGATTATCCTACTCGTGCTTCTGATTTTCTTTATGGGCAAACAAGTGGATTGGTTGTTAACGCCGGTGCGTCAATTCTTCAGTATCGTCGGGTTACCGATTATTCTGGCGGGGGTGCTCTACTATTTATTGAATCCGCTAGTCGATCGGTTGGAAAAACGGCATCATGTACGCCGGACTTGGACGATTATTGGATTGTTTGTCGTGGTTACTGCGCTGATCGTGTTGGGAATCATCGCAATCATCCCGACGATTCGTGACCAAACGGTGTCGATTATTAATGACTGGCCGACCTATTGGAAAAACGCCAGCACCGAGGTCAATCGATGGATCAATGACCCACAACTGAGTGGGGTTCGCGAGCAGCTCGAAAGTTGGAATACTGATTTAAGTAAGTTGGTCAGTGGCCGTTTCTCTAAATATCTCACGGGTACGGTCACCTCGTTGACGGGGGTCTTTAGCACCGTCACAACGGTGATTATCGGCCTGATTACGATGCCGTTTATTTTGTTCTATCTGCTCCGCGATGGGCATCAATTGCCAAAGTACATGGCAAAGTTCGTACCAACGAAGGCTCGTCAAGGTTTTTTAGATGTCTTGACTGAAATCAACTCACAGGTCAGTAACTATATTCGTGGCCAGTTGACGGTTGCCTTCTTTGTCGCTGTGATGTTTGCGGTCGGTTATAGCATTATCGGGCTTAAATTTGCGTTGACACTGGGAATCGCTGCCGGTGTTTTGAACTTGATTCCGTATTTGGGGTCATTCCTCGCCATGGTGCCATCCGTCGTGATTGCGCTAGTGACCTCGCCCTGGATGCTCGTGCAAGTCTTGATCGTTTTTGTGATTGAACAAACGATTGAAGGCCGGTTCATTTCACCATTAGTCTTAGGTAGCAGTTTGGATATCCATCCCATCACGATTTTGGTGGTCCTGCTGGCCGCTGGAAAAATCTTTGGCTTGATGGGCGTTATCTTTGGGATTCCGGGATACGCAATCCTGAAAGTTTTATGGACCCACTTATTCGGCTGGTATCGGCGCTCGTCCGGCCTATATGAGCCAGAGCCATCAGCTTCAGCGGATAAGACTGAAAAATAGGTTGTGGCTGTGATTGATTGGCCAGTGGTCTTAAATGGATAAAATAAAGGTTCCAGAGAAGTGTCGTCATTTCTCCGGAACCTTTTATTTAGTCTGCGACAAAGCCGTTCAGTCGACCGTCATAATGGCACGGTCTTGCACTTTACCAGCTTGCTTTTTTAACGCCAGGAATCTGGCCGGCGTGGGCCAAACGGCGGAAGTTTAACCGCGACATGCCAAATTTACGAAGGTAGGCGTGGGGCCGACCATCGAGCATGTCACGCCGATGGATCCGAACGGGGGATGCATTGCGCGGTAACTTAGCTAACTCAGCGTAATTACCTTCAGCTTTCAATGCTTGTCGACGTTCGGCGTATTTTGCCACCGTTGCTTCGATTTTCTTTTCTTTTGCAATTTTGGATTTCTTTGCCATCTGAATAAGTCTCCTTTATGTCATAAATGTATGTCATGCAGTCGCAAATTCATTTAGCCAAGTTCAATCAGCCTTTAGAACAGTCATTAAGATACCACATCTAAATCGTAAGGACTACTATTTTGTCCGTCACAATATGGTATGATGGACGCACGGACTTTCAGAGGAAGCGTGCAATATCCGTTGTGGTGGGATTCACGCCGCAGATTGAGAAAGTAAAATCGATGGTCGGATGTCCATCTTCAGTCGGTGAATTACCGCTGTGATCGCAGACATCGTCAGACGACACGAGTAATAAAAATAACCAAGGTAAGGTGAGACCTGTGAAAAAAATTGACCGTGGTATTCAGTTTGTGCAACAAAATATCAGCCGTTTTCGGTGCTTGGTTTGTAACCAAGCCTATGAGACGATTGAAGGCCACAGTTTACGTTGTCCGAATGGGCATCAAGTGGATTTCTCGAAGAAGGGCACGTTGTACTTTTTAACGCACCAAGTCGCTAGTGAATACGATGCGTCAATGTTGGCAGCACGGCGGCGTGTCTTACAAGCCGGATTCTTTGGACCAATCGTTCAAGCAATCAATGCGGCGTTGCCTGAGACGCCCCAGCGAATATTAGATATTGGGAGCGGTGAAGGGACACCTTTAGCTGACCTATTATACTTACATGCCAATCCACAAGACGTCGGAATTGGCTTTGATATCAGTAAGGATGGCGTGAATTTGGCGACGCAATTAACCACGCCGGCCTATTACTGCGTGGCGGATCTGGCGCAATTGCCATTTACGGATGCGGCCTTTACCGCCATCATGGACGTGTTCTCACCATCTGCGTATCAAGAGTTCGAGCGGGTCTTAGCACCGGGTGGGCAACTACTAAAAATTGTTCCAAATCCAGAATACTTAGTCGAGTTACGTCACTTATTATTCAAACCGACTGATCGGCAGTATCAATATGATAATCAACGGGTATTGGACTTGTTTGCACAACACTACCCAACCGCGACACGGCAACAGATTCGCTACCAAGTGACCTTAGATGACATCGACTTCAATGACTTATTGGTCATGACGCCGTTACACTGGGGCGCGGATGCTGAACAGCTCGCAACCGCGAAACAGCAAGGTTTAACCAGTATCACCGTCGATGTCAGTTTACTGACGATGCAAAAAGGTTAGCACGTGCGCTTGCATGATTGGTACACCGGTGTTAAGATAACCTTTGAGAAATCGTTTGGTAGTTAACATCGACATGTCGTTGGTGACTACCGAGTTGTACTTCATTAACGTAGCGTTTCGCCGTGCCCACACCGAAATACTACGTTTTTTTGTGTCCATTTTTAGGTATTATCGATGTGGATGTATTTATGATTAAATCATGCCAATTTAGATTCCTGTTCGTCAGCCGAGGCGCGCCATATTCCGACCTCCGGGGCTGGCTGACAACGCTGGAACAGGGCGGACATCGATTTGAACTCACGCAGAGAACCACTGCGCAATTTCAAATACGAGTCTTCTTCTAGCCCGGGAACCCCACCCGGACAAGAAGAATTTCGCCCTTGAGCATTGTCAGCCAGCCCCTCCAGTCGGGAAGCCACTCGAATGGCAGATGAACGGCCACCTATCTGGGTGCAATTGATCACTGAATATTAAGTGACTGGTCCTTCAGGCAAACACGAGTATGCCAACTTGGCAATTATCAAGGGCTAGTCTTACAGTTGGATGTCAAATAGCTGTTAACTATGAGTCAACGACTAGCTTCTCAAAGGTTGGGTCCGCACATATCCGCCTTTCGAATGTGATTCCCGGCCGGAAGGCGTTTCTGACAATGCTCAGTGGTGAAATTTCACTTAGCAAGCGTTTTTTGCTTGGTTAGTGGAAGGCCAGTATTTAAGACGTGGGTTGTCGGCTTAAATCTGTGTCCACCACGTTCCAGCATTGTCAGAAATGCCTGTAGGCCGGCTAGGACGAACATGTGCTGCAAGTTTACTGCAACTCGCACTGTTTCCAGCGGGTCTCAGCTGGCTGCTTTTGAGCTTGAAAATGGGCATGATTTAATCATCAGCAATGCTAGATAAGAACGATCATATTGCGTGAGTAACGATAAGAAAGCAGACCAATGTCGCAATCAATTTCACGATTGCGACATTGGTCTGCTTATTTGTTGTTTCAATGTATTAAGGTCGCTCAGGAGCGAACGGTCGTGCGATGGCTCAGTAGCAAGCCAAGGATAAACCCGATTAGTGCTGGTACGCTCCAGCCTAAGCCGAGGTTGGCGAGTGGTAGCCAGCTATTTAATCTGATTAACGCCTGTAGCCAAGCGGCGTGTAACCAGGCGGTAGGCATCGCGTTGATGCCGGCTAATATTGCTGGAATCATTGTCCAAGCAGTCGTCATTGCGTATAACCACTTGGATTGGCCTAGCCAGGGTGCCAGGACGGCTAGTAGAATCAAGACGATTGCTAATGGGTACAATAACATTAAGATGGGTGTCGAGTAGCGAATCATTTCTGTAAGACCGACGTTTGCTAGAATTGCTGGAATTAGGCAAGCAATCGTAATCAGCCAGTGATAAGAAATCTTCGGAAACATCCCGTGTAATGTGTCGCCAAAAGCTGTCGTTAAGCCAATCGAGGTCTTTAAACAGGCAATGATCACGATTAGTGCCAGTAATAGGTTACCAAACGGCCCAAAATAGGCGTTGGCAATCTGTGCGAGCGTGATGCCACCATTGGCCGCGTGGCTGAAACGTCCGAGGCTCATTGTGCCCATGATTGCGAGCAGACCGTAAATGACGGCCATCAGGCTCATGCTGATTAAGCCGGCTTTGATAGTGTCCGTGGCGATTTGGCCCGGTTCAGTCACGCCTAAATCACGAATCGCATCAATCACAACGATCCCAAAGGCAAGTGACGCGAGGGCGTCCATCGTGTTGTACCCTTCAGTAAAGCCCGTCAATAATGGGTGGTTGGCGTAAGCGCCACTAGCGGCGACGTTTAATGACCCCAACGGCTTGACGATTGCCACGACCATCAGTAGCCCTAGCAGAATCAAAAAGGCTGGTGTCAGCCATTTGCCAACATAGGTCATGATTTTGCCAGGATTGCGAGCCAGCAACCACGTCACGATGAAAAAGGTTAGTGAGAAGCCCAGCAACACGATTGGCTGTACATTAGTTGACAAAAACGGCGCCAGTCCGATTTGAAAGGCCGTCGTGGCAAGCCGGGGCATTGCAAATAGGGGGCCTAATGTGAAATAGAGTAGCACGGTAAACCCATAAGCATACGGTCGGCTGACGTTGGACGCAAGGTCGAACACGCCTTGACTGCGCGTCAGTCCCATACCAATGACCCCTAGGAGTGGCAAACCAATCCCAGTAATCAAGAGACCAATGATGGCTAAACCGACGTGATGACCCGCTTGTTGTCCCAGATAAATGGGAAAGATTAGATTGCCGGCACCAAAGAACAAGCCGAATAGCATGGTTCCGATGAAGCCTAAATTGCGCCCTGATAAACGGTTCTGCATGAAATCCCCACTTTCAAATTAGCATGGCAATAGTTTAGCATGCTTTGCTGAAAAATTAATTAAAGACCAGTGAGGGACGGGGGATACCCGACAGAGACGAAAATAGTCGTTACAACCCGCGCAAATTGATGTGCAGCTGTAACGACTACCAGTTATATCTGATTTAATTTTGCTGTAATAAGCGGTCCATTTCAGAATAGCGCCAAATCAAGCTTACTGATTGGCGACCGTGAAACGTTCTTGATGGTGTTGTGGTTGCTCAATCTCATCGAGCAAGGCGACTGCCATCGTGCCACTGTTGGTGGTTGAATCTCCATTAGCATCCGTTAGCAAGGTATCGTGACCATATTGGATGGCCGTAGCGGGTCCAGGAGTAAAGTTAGCGGCGGGTGAGATGCCGACCCAGTCCACGTTGGTAACGGTCCGCAAGAAATTCAATTCTGCTAACTGATTTTGAGGAATGGCGACGAATGCGGCATTGGCCGGGTCACTTTCGATATCATGAACGAAGAGGTGAGCGTCGTCACCGGTCGTCAAACTGCCCGCGCCGAGAATGAAGACCAGCCGCGGTTGTTGGCGTTCAC
Organism: Lactiplantibacillus sp. 7.2.4; assembly: GCF_018991185.1. NCBI lineage: Bacteria > Bacillati > Bacillota > Bacilli > Lactobacillales > Lactobacillaceae > Lactiplantibacillus > Lactiplantibacillus sp. 7.2.4. Next base: position 133,398 of record NZ_JAGYGS010000001.1, on the reverse strand, counting down.
GCAGCTGACTCACCAATTTGGTAGCGAGATCCACGTGTAAATAGGCTTTGTCAGGGCTAGTTGCCATGGCGTCAACCACAACGTCGACCGTTTGCAGTTCTGGGAGGGTCAAACTGAAGGCGTCCTTTGCGCGAGTCTCCAAGTGCGCATTGACGGGTAAGTTCGCCAACTTTTCTTCCGAACGACCGATGGCAATCACATCATGGCCGCGTTCAAGTGCCAACTTGGTAATCGTAGAACCAGCCATGCCAGTGGCACCGATAATCATAATTTTCATTATTTTAAATTCCTCCTTTTAACATGGTACGCCGATTAGTATAGCGAAGATTAGTTAAGAAGGCGAACAATGAGTACTAACCGCAAAATTCGCGGTCAGCGCTGAGACATGGTATGATTAATGAGATTGCGAGACGCCAACCTCGCACAGAGACTAAATTTGAACGAGGAAGATTATTTTGACAAACCATATTGCATTATTTGAACCTTTGATGCCTGCTAATACGGGCAATATTGCGCGGACGTGTGCGGGAACGGATACGGCCTTACACTTGATTGAACCCTTAGGCTTTAAAATCGATGACAAGCATTTAAAGCGGGCTGGCTTAGATTATTGGGACAGTGTTGATATTACTTATCATGCTGACTTGCAGGACTTCTTAGCCAGCATTCCAGATTTGGCACAACTCTACCTGGTGTCTAAATTCGCGGAACATGACTATACCGATGTCGACTATCACGACACGAGTAAGGATCATTACTTCCTATTTGGGAAGGAAACGACTGGATTACCGGAACCATTCATGCGGAAATATCCTGAAAAGGCGATTCGAATTCCACAAGATGATTCACATATTCGCGCACTGAACCTCTCGAATTCGGCAGCCATTGTGATTTATGAAGCGTTGCGGCAACAAAACTTTCCTAATCTGGAACGGTCGCACCATTATGAAAACGACAAATTAAAGTAACCACCAACGTGCGCTAGCGGTAATCGTTAGGGTGCGTTTTTTCGCGTCATTGCGGCCGGCTTCGTCAGGTGAAATTGTCGATAGCCAGATGCAGACGTCGCGCCAGAATCTAAACTGAGCGAGCCGTTTAAATGCCACGATCGAGTTGGTACCGTGTTTGTATCACTAAAATCGTCCGACAACTCGTGCTTAACCAGTGTTGCAAGTGAATAAGTGGTTAGCTGATTTCGCCATTTTTTGATGAGGACGGGGGAACTTGAGTTTGTTATAATGGAAGCAGTATTGATTGAGAAAGGATGAACGAAGCGTGGCGCGTAGACAAGCGACAACGAAAAAGCGCCGAACCTCGACGCGTAAAAAGAAGCCAACGGGGGCGGCCAAGCGGCAGATGACCGGAAATGTGATTGGGTTGATTGGTCTCCTGATTACCGTGCTGGCATTGCTAAAAGTCGGCTTAGTGGGGATGGTATTCGCCGAATTTTTCCGGGCAATTGCCGGGAATGCCTATCAGATATTTGCAGGCCTCACGTTGTTGGTAATGGGGTACTTAATGATTTTTGGGCGCTGGCCTCGGTTAACTTGGCGCTGGTGGGTCGGTGGTAATCTATTCTTCTTTAGCTATTTGTTATTATTAGAAATTCCGATGTTTAACGCCCTCAATCGCCACACCGATTTTTGGCGTGTGACTTTGAATTTGATCAAAAACGACTTTGCCAAAGGGGGGATGGCTAGCAATCTCGGTGGTGGCCTAGTTGGCGCTGCGGGGTACAGTGTGACGTATCCATTGTTAGCCAATGTCGGCACCGTTTTAATTGCCCTGATTTTAATGATTACCAGCGTGTATGTAACGTTTGATCTGCCGTTCCATAAAACGATGCAGGCGTTACGTACAGCCCTGATTCAGTTAGGGCATCAGTTGCAGTCTGGCTACGAGCAACTGGCACACTGGGTTCGCGTTCAGATTGCCCGCTGGCGAGTCCATCAACAAGTTCGTGCCAATCAGGCGGATGCGGATCAGTCCAAACCAGCCTCGGATGTGACTTCAGAAGCGCCCAAATCAACGGCACCGACTAGCGCAACCGCGGCACCAAGTTCTGCGACTTCTGCGGCAGCTAAGTCACAGGCGGATCTGAATATTACCGTTGCTAGTGACCGTGAAGCAACGCCAGTATCCAATGCGGCGTCAACGACTGAGTCAAGTGCTGACTCGGAAGCAGATCAAGCCTTGCAAGGGACCGAGGTCATGGATGACGCGGATTATCAATTGCCGGCGCCAACATTACTGACCAAGATTCCCAAAACGGATCAAAGTGATGAGTATGCAACGATTGAAAGTAACTCACAGAAACTCACGACAACGCTGGCGAGTTTTGGCGTACAAGTGGAAGTGAAAAATGTCAGTTTGGGGCCGTCCGTTACGAAATATGAGTTACACCCAGCAGTCGGGGTCAAAGTTAGCAAGGTCGTTAACTTGGCTGATGATCTGGCGTTGGCCTTAGCGGCGAAAGATTTACGAATCGAAGCGCCGATTCCAGGTAAATCGCTGATTGGGATTGAAGTGCCCAACAAGCAGATTTCCACGGTGTCATTCCGTGACATTGTGGAAGCACAGCCTGCTCACTCGACAAAACCACTGGCAGTGCCATTAGGACGCGATGTTTCGGGTAATCTGGTCGTTGCGGACTTATCCAAGATGCCACATCTGTTGATCGCCGGTTCAACCGGTAGTGGGAAATCAGTTGCGATTAACGTGATGATTACGGGATTATTGATGAATACGAAGCCCAGTCAAGTCAAGTTCATGTTGATTGACCCGAAAAAGGTGGAATTAGGGGTGTACAACGGGATTCCACATCTGTTGACACCAGTCGTAACTGAGCCCAAAAAAGCGGCTCGGGCCTTGCATAAAGTGGTTGCTGAAATGGAGCGGCGTTACGAACTGTTTGCGGATTCTAAACAACGCAATATGCAAGGGTATAACCAGTATATCCGGCAACAAAATGCAGCGGATGGCCAAAATCGGCCAGTCTTGCCGTATATCGTTGTCGTCGTCGATGAATTAGCAGATTTGATGATGGTGACTTCGAGTGAAGTTGAAGATGCCATCATTCGCTTGGGTCAGATGGCTCGGGCCGCCGGAATTCACATGATTTTGGCCACGCAACGGCCTTCAGTGGATGTCATTACCGGTTTGATCAAAGCCAACGTGCCATCCCGAATGGCGTTTGCCGTTTCGAGTGGGACCGATTCCCGAACCATTATTGATACCAATGGGGCTGAAAAGTTGCTGGGCCGTGGGGATATGCTCTACCAGCCAATGGGGATGAACAAACCATTGCGGGTACAGGGCGCTTATATTTCAGATAGTGACGTTGAAGCCATCGTCAACTTTATCAAGTCGCAACAGACCGCTGATTATGACGACAGTATGTTAGTCAAAGATGATGAGGCGGATGCTGGTGGTTCTGGTGATCCGCGTGATGGTGAAGATGAATATTATGCGGACGCGGTCGAATTAGTCACCGAGCAGCAGTCGGCGAGCGTGTCAATGTTACAGCGCCGCTTCCGAATCGGTTATAACCGCGCGGCTCGGATCGTCGATGAGATGGAAGAGCGTGGTGTGGTTGGACCGTCCGAGGGCAGTAAACCACGTAAGGTCTACCGTCAAAAAACGGCGGACGAGGCACCAACTAGTGAAACACCATAGTCAGTTGGCTAGTGTCTAAATTTAGCGATAAGCGTTAAAACTAAATCAGATGAGCAATCCTGTTAGGGGCTGTTCATCTGATTTTTTTGTAGTCTTAAGTTTGCGATGAGACAGCGGTAAGTTGCTAAAATAATCGGCATCAGAGTTGAAGTGGCCACGAATTTAATGCTAGACACACATTATGTAGTTGATTTTTCATGTGCGGACTCAACTTTTTGTTGGATTAATCGTTGGCTCTTAGCATACGGTCATTTTGATAGTCAATTGTCAGACTGGTTACTAAAGATAGCAAAACTCCCTTACCCATGTTTTAACTTTTTAATTCAGCGGCTTCACGGAACTTGTCTGTATTTTCCCTAGTTGCCAAAGGTAGCCGAGTCTCGAATTATAAATGAAGGTAATTTTATCGACTAAATTCAAGAATAGTGAATAGTGTCCGTTGAAACTAGTGCCATTGAAATTAATCAATAATATTCAGGCAATCTTTTCTGCATTTAAATGTCATCAATCATCATCGATACCGATTAAACTTTGCCTGAAGGACCAGTCATCTAATATTCAGCGGTCGATTGTACCCAGATGGGTGGCCGTTCATCCGCCATTCGAGCGGATTCCCGACTGGAGGGGCTGGCTGACAATGCTCAGTAGCCAAATTATTCTTAGTCGGAAGTGGGTTGCTTCCGGCTTAGAATAAGACTCGAATTTGAAATTGCGCAGTGGTCTTCTGCGTGAGTTCAAATCGATGTTGGCTACGCTCCAGCAATTGTCAGCCGGCCCCGGAAGGCGGAATAAGGCGCGTCCCTGGCAGACGAACAGCAATCTAGTTGATGGTCCTGTTTCCAGCGGTTTTCAGCTGGCCGCTCTTGACTTTGAATTTCCATCTGTCATAAAGAAATCCGCACAAAAAAATCAGCCCCAGGATGCGCGTGGCAACCGGTGGGACTGACAGGATTGTGAGAATAGCAGCCGTTAATTGGACTTGATTAAAAGGTCAGTAAGCCCAACCCAGAAAGGGCGGTGAGAACTAATGATCCAATTGTTGAAATAATCATTAACCAGATAACGACCATGGTAATCTTTTGGAAGGTTGATTTCTTCTTCATGTTGTTTGTATGCACCACACTTTTCGAGTAATTCTTTCATAGTTTAACGTGGAATCAACTTTTTTTCAATTGAAATTAAAAATAGTCATGATTTCGTAAATATTCAATACTAATGATACACAGGACGATGGGTGCCTGCCATGATCCAGGTAAAGGCGTGGACGAGGCTCACACCGGGCAGCTTGACGTTCATCCCGTAGATTCCGCCGATAATCGTTGGAATTGTGAGGACCATGGTCAAAGAGGTTAAAAATTTCATAACATCGTTCAGGTTATTGGAAATCACTGAGCCAACGAGCTGGCTATATTGCTGCAGAATTTGATTGGTCGTGTCGGTCATATCACGCGCTTGCTGGGTCTCAATTTTAATATCAGCCGTCAATGACTGATGATGAGCGGCCGTGAAGTAGCCCACTGAAGATTCAATGGCATCGAGGGTTGGGCCGTTTTGTTGCAGGGCGGCCTTGAAACGAATCAGTGATTTTTGGTAAGACATGATCCGAAAGAGCTCTGCGTTGTGAGTCGCTTGGTTTAAATGAGATTCAAGGGTCGTGGTCCGTTTATTGATCAAGTTGAGGGCCGTCACGAAGCTGTGCTCGATGTACCACATAATGGCAAGTACGAAATCTTCATGATTATCCAGGCTGAGTTTCGATGATTCAGGGTCCATCACGAAATCTTGAATGAAACTGGCTGAATAATTACTGACGGTGAGCACGACTTGGTCGACTAAAATCAATGCAAATGGATAGACTTGAAATTCTAAGTAGCCTAAATCGCTCGTCGTTAACTTGGGGGTACTGCATCACGATCAGTACTGGTTGGTCATCGTCAGTCGCGCTCAGTTGTTCGGTGCGCGAAACTTCGGCGTCGTCTAAGACAGCCGTTAAGTAGTCGCGTGGTAAGTCGAATTGGTCAACGAGTTGGTCGATTTCATCAATCGTTGGCCGTTCAACGTTGATCCAATATGACGTATCTTGCTGATGGTCAGGGGTGGTCAACAGGCCATTTTTGCCAGTCGCGAAGTATTGTAGCAACGGTCATCCCTCCTATGAAACGTTTAAGCTTATTATAGGGCTGTTTAGAATGATTGAAAAGTTAAACAATAATGGCTATAATCAATTCTGACATTGATGGGGGAGGCAAGAACGGACATGCGTGATTTATGGACCACCTGGTACGGACAATTGATTTTATTAGCGGCCGTTTCAGCCGTGATTTTAGTGCTGAAACGAGTATTGCACCGTTTTTGGCCGCACGGATTAAGATTAATGGATTTTTGGCCCCCATTTTTAATGGTGTTCACCCATTATCTAACCTTACAAGCAACGGATAGTTCGCTAGCGCCCTATGAAGTCCTATCGCTGATGATTTTGGGTATTGGTTTGACGATCATCGAGGCAGTTGAACGCGGAGAAATCCTATACTGGCGCTTCTTCAAGCTGTTTTGGCGCGGGACGGAATTGTTAACGCTAGTCGTCTATTTGCTCGCACTGGGCAGCCATTTCTTTTTACAATGAAAAAAGTTCCCCCACTAAGCCCCACCTAACGAAAGCAACGTTAGGTGGGGCTTTTTTTGACATTTTGTTAACAATTTGGAAAAGTAACAAAACGATGTGGTAGGAAGTGGGGGGGTGTGGTAGACTTAAATTATGATTAATGAAAGGGGTTGATTGGCCGTGGCGTCTAAGATGTTTTTCGGAGAATTTGAGCACGCCTTGGATGCTAAGGGTCGGCTAATCATTCCAGCCAAGTTTCGCGAGTTACTTGGCGATTCATTTGTAATTACCCGTGGGATGGATGGCTGTATTTTCGGTTATCCAGCCGCACGGTGGGCAACACTGCAAGCACAGTTGGATGATTTACCGTTAACACGCAAGGACGCCCGGGCGTTTGTCCGTTTTTTCTACGCAGCAGCAGCTGAGTGTGAATTAGACAAGCAGGGTCGGGTGATGATTCCAACCACGTTGCGACAGTATGCCAAATTAGAGAAACAGTGTGTCATCGTGGGGGTTTCTGATCGGTTTGAAATCTGGGGTGCTGAACAGTGGCAACAGTTTGAGACTGAGACGGAAGCGAACTTCGATGATTTGGCAGAGAATTTGATTGACTTTTAGAATAGATTGAAAGGAGGCGTACGCGTGGCGACATTTGAACATACAACGGTACTTTTACACGAAGCAATTGCGGCACTGAACGTCCGACCAGATGGGATCTACGTCGACTGCACGTTAGGTGGGGGTGGCCATTCTCGAGAGATTTTGCAACAGCTCGGACCGGACGGACATCTCTACAGTTTTGACCAGGATCAGACGGCGATCGACTACAATCAGTCGAACTTAGCAGAGTATTTAGAACGTGGTCAGGTCACGTTTATCAAGAATAACTTCGCTAATTTAAAGTCGGCGCTTGCCGAACAAGGCGTGGACCACGTGGACGGCATTGTTTATGACTTAGGGGTCTCGTCACCACAATTTGATGACGCCTCCCGCGGGTTCTCTTACCGTTATGATGCACCCTTAGATATGCGGATGGATCAGAGCCAGGCATTGACGGCCAAAACGGTGGTCAACACCTGGCCATATGCCGACTTGGTGCGGATTTTCTACCGCTATGGTGAGGAGAAGTTCTCCAAGCAAGTCGCACGGATGATTGAGCGTGAACGCGCCGTGCAACCGATCGAGACGACTGGCCAGTTAGTTGAAATAATTAAAAATGCGATTCCAGCACGTGCGCGCCGAACCGGTGGACATCCAGCCAAACGAGTCTTTCAAGCGATTCGCATTGCAGTCAATAATGAACTCGGCGTCCTAGAGACCTCTTTGGAACAGGCGGTTGATTTGATTAACGTCCACGGACGGGTCAGCGTGATTACGTTCCAGTCGTTGGAGGATCGGTTAGTCAAGACGATTTTCAAAGAACACAGTGCGTTACCGGAACTACCACCTGGTTTGCCAGTGATTCCCGCTGAGATGCAACCAGATTACCAACTCGTCAGTCGCAAGCCGATTTTACCTAGTGCTGACGAGATTGCGGCCAATCGACGCGCGCACAGCGCCAAGCTACGTGCCATCGAACGGATTAAGATGACGAATAACTAATATTAAGGATTGATTAAAGGAGTGATTAACATGGCCCAAAATGGATTAGCGCGGGAGCTGCCGCAACAGACTCCTGGCGCAACCACCCCGGTACATAAGACGACAACTGTTGCAACCCCCAACCCGTCGATCAAGACGCAGCGCGTTGCATTCTCAATGTTCGAAAAAGTATTATGTGTTGGTTTGAGTTTGGTGGTGTTCAGTTTAGCCATTATGTTAGTGTCGACCAACATTACGGCGACTAACGCTGAAAGTGAATTACAGACGGTGCAGGAGAAAGTGTCGAAGGTGCAGGCGAAGAATACGTCGGCCGCCCAAGAAATCAGTGAACTTTCCAGTCGAAGCCGTTTAAATAAAATTGCTAAGCAGTACGGGTTATCGCTCAACAACGGTAGCATAAGGAATGTTTACAAATGAATAAGAACAAACAACGAATGACTTCGAAACGGACACCAAAACAAAATCGTAGAATCTTTGGCCAATGGCTATTTTTCGGTGCGATTGCCGTCTTTGGCGTTTTGGTCATTCGTTTTTCATATATTGCGATCGTGCGCCACGTGAACGGTGTTAATTTGGTTGAGGCAACCAAGAAGTTATATACCGAGGATCAAACCATCACGGCCAAACGCGGCACGATTTATACGGCGAACGGTGATCCAATCGCTGAGGATACGAGTACCTATACGATTTATGCGATCATGGCCAAAAACCAACGGAGTGCGAGTGGTAAGGCATTGTACGTCAAAAACAACGTCAAGGCTGCCAAGGTACTTTCCAAATATTTACCAATTAGTTACAAAAAGGCACTCGCGACGCTACAAAAGGGTGCCGGTAAGTTCCAAATCGAGTTTGGGACTGCGGGTAAAAACATCTCGTTAACGACCAAGGACAAGATTGACGCGCAGAACGTCCCCGGATTGCACTTTATTGAATCAGAAGCACGGCTCTATCCAAACGGCACCTTTGCCTCGCAACTGATTGGCTTGACCACGTCGAAGTCACAAAAAGGGACGGATAAGACCCGCTTGACGGGTTCGATGGGGATTGAGTTAGCGTTCAATAAGCAGTTATCCGGCACGGACGGCCGTAAGACGGTCACCAAGAGTGGCTATCAAGGCACGACCGAGACGGGTAAAAAGGCGAAGGATGGCGATAACGTCTATACGACGATCGATTCCAAGCTGCAAACGTTGCTCGAGACCAAGGTTTCAGAGATTAATTCCAAGGTATCGCCAAAGTCAATGACCGCAACGCTGATGAATGCCAAGACGGGAGCGATTCTAGCCACGACCCAACGGCCAACTTTCAATGCGCAAACTAAGTCCGGTTTATCTAAGATGTGGCGAAACTTGCTCGTTGAAGATACTTACGAACCGGGATCCACGATGAAGGTCTTCACCATGGCGGCGGCCATTGATAGTGGCAAGTATAACGCCAACGTGACAGTGCCAACGGGTGAATATAAGGTTGGCAAGAGCACGGTGCCGGACTGGAACACCAATGGTTGGGGGAACATCACCTATGCTAAGGGATTTGCCCTTTCCAGTAACACCGCGATGGCCCAACTCGAACAGACGATGGGTGCTAAGACCTGGTTGAAATATATCAAGCGTTTTGGCCTGCGGGAGAGTACGAATAGTGGCCTCGCCAACGAACAGAGTGGGTCGATTCAGTTCACGTATCCAATCGAACAAGCAGATACAGCGTTTGGACAAGGGATTCAGGTCACGGCGATGCAAATGCTACGTGGATTCACAGCCATCGCTAATCATGGTAAGATGTTACAGCCATACTTTATTTCAAAGATCACTAATCCGAATACTGGCAAAACAGTTTATAAGGGCAAAAAGAAGGTCGTCAGCCAACCAATCAGTTCGAAGACGGCCAGCAAGGTCCTTGACCATATGCAAGACGTGGTCTACAAGTCATATGGGACCGGGACGGCATACAAAATCAAGGGTTATCGAATCGCTGCTAAGACTGGTACGGCCCAAGTCAGCAACGGGAGTACTTACGAGCAAGGTGATAATACTTACTTGTATTCCGTTGTTGGGATGGCGCCGGCAAAGAATCCGAAGTACATTATGTACATTACGATGAAGCAGCCGACACTTAACGGTAGTTCCGCAGAAGAAGACATGGCTGAGATCTTTGACACGGTCATGAAACGTGCGTTGGAAGAACAAAAAGCCAGCGAAACCACGGCCGCAACGGTCAAGATGAAAGATTTGACCAGTCAGTCGACTAGTGCAGCCGAAAAAGCTGCCAAGAAACAGGGCTTAGACGTGGTGGTCGTCGGTAAAGGGAGCCGTGTGGTCAAGCAGTCGATTTCATCAGGCACGGTCGTCTCAAGTGGTCAACGGGTCATCTTAGTGACGAACGGTCAGATGTATATGCCGAACTTATCTGGTTGGTCTGCCAGTGAAGTGGCTGATTTTGCAACCTTAACGGGGATCAAACTCACGACGAGTGGGACCGGTTATGTCAAGACGCAGAGTGTGACGGCCGGCAACCCGATTGAAGCCAAACAAGCGATTAGTGTGACATTGAAGTAGGTAATCAAGTCTTAGAATGGAGAATTGTTGTGAGTTTATTAGTGTGGGGTGCAACCCTAGTCAGCGGTTTTATAATTGTATTCGCGTTGATGCCGTCATTGATTCGGTATTTCCGCGCTCGTAAAGAGGGCCAGATGATTCGCGAAGAAGGGCCGAAGTGGCATGAGAAAAAATCAGGAACACCAACAATGGGTGGCTTGCTATTCATCGTGGCGATTCTGATCACCACCTTCTGGGTCGGGTTATGGCAACACCAGCTGCAACCGACGACTTGGATTCTGTTATTCATTCTCGTGCTCTACGGGGCCTTAGGGTTCTGGGATGACAGTATCAAGTTATGGCGGAAACAAAATGAAGGCTTGAAAGCTTGGCAAAAGTTATTAGGCCAAATTGTCGGTGCTGTCATTTTGACGGTCGTTTATCAACACGAACACTTGCCAATGGCCCTACGTATTCCGGGTCTTGGTGACTGGTCACTGGGCATCTGGTACATGATTTTTGTCATCATCTGGTTAGTCGGTTTCTCCAACGCCGTCAATCTGACCGATGGCTTGGATGGATTAGTTGCTGGTCAGGCGACGATTGCCTTTGGGGCGTATGCCATCATTGCGCATGCCCAACACCAGTACAACGTGATGCTCTTCTGTTTAGCCGTTGTCGGTTCGTTACTGGGCTTCTTCGTTTATAATCACAAACCAGCCAAAATTTTCATGGGTGACATGGGGTCCTTGGCCCTCGGTGGTGCATTAGCCGCGGTTTCAATTCTGTTGCACCATGAATTATCCTTGTTACTGATTGGGATTATCTTCGTGATTGAGACAGCTTCAGTTATCTTACAAGTCGCTTCGTTCAAGTTGACTGGTAAGCGGATCTTCTTAATGAGTCCGATTCACCACCACTTCGAAATGAAGGGCTGGAGCGAATGGAAGATTGACATTGTCTTTTGGTCAGTCGGTTTAGTTGCAGCGATTATTAGTGTTGCAAGCATCGTTTAATTTAAAGTCATTTAATGGGTTGATTAGGAAATAACTCCTAGTCAACCGTACATAATTGTATTTTGCGGGCCAATTTTACCCAGTTTATCCAGTGGTCGTCAGCACATATCTTCGTTAAAGTGAATACAGCTAGTTCCCGTTGAATCGTCATCTGCATCAAGTGATGGCGCAAAGTTGGCCGCAAATTATGTGACGGGACTAGTGGCTGACAGTCTGTTGGGCAAACAACTACTGACCAACGCTTGGTCGAGTGGTAACACAAATAAGTTGATTAAGTAGTATCTATAAACAATACAGGGAGATCTTGGTTTATGAAGTCGGTTGAGCAGTATCGTAACCAAAAAGTTTTGGTTCTAGGGTTAGCAAAGAGTGGGGTGAACGCCGCACGATTGCTTCACAAATTAGGCGCGTTTGTGACCGTTAACGATAAAAAGGAATTTGATGATAATCCGGACGCCCAGGAACTATTGAGCGACGGTATCAAAGTGATTACGGGAGGCCATCCACTGTCATTACTGGATGAGGATTTTAAGGTCGTTGTCAAAAATCCAGGTATTCCGTATTCTAACCCAATCGTCAGTGGTGCTTTGGCCAAGGGGATTCCGGTCATTACTGAGGTGGAACTTGCTTCCCAAATTTTGGAAGGTGAATTGATCGGTGTGACCGGAACCAATGGTAAGACGACCACCACAACCATGATCACCATGATGTTAAACCAGCGCGCGGATGCTGGTAAGGCCTACGTGGCAGGTAATATTGGGGTGCCAGCTTCGGCAATCGCCCAAAAAGCGACTGCGGCTGACACAATGGTCACGGAGCTTTCGAGTTTTATGCTCTGTGGGATTCGGACCTTACACCCACATATTGCGGTCATCACGAATATTTATTCGACCCATTTGGATTATCACGGTTCACGTGAGAACTACGTTAAGGCCAAAATGCGGATTACGATGAACCAAACGCCAGATGACTATTTCGTCATCAACTGGGATAGTGAAGAATGGCGTGAACTCAGCAAGCAGTCAGCTGCACAGGTGGTCCCATTCTCACGGCAAGCGAACACGAAAGCTGGTGCCTACGAAGAAAATGGTAAGCTGTATTTTAAGGATGAATATATCATGGATGCAGCCGATATTCGGATTCCGGGCGACCACAACGTTGAGAACGCATTGGCTGCAATTACGGTTGCCAAGCTCCAAGCGGTGCCAACGGCCGGTATCGTGCAAGTATTGAAGACTTTCTCAGGTGTTCGGCATCGGACCCAATACGTGGAAACGTATCAAAATCGGCAATTCTACAATGATTCCAAAGCAACTAACTTAGTTTCGACTGAAATGGCCCTCAAAGGGTTTGACCAACCAGTGATTCTACTGGCCGGTGGGTTGGACCGGGGCAATACGTTTGAAAAACTAGCACCAGCTTTGAAAGAACACGTTAAGACGTTAATCGTCTTTGGTGAAACGGCTCAAAAAGTGGCGGACGCTGGTAAATTAGCCGGTATCGACGACATTGTCTTTACCGATAATTGTGAAACTGCCGTACCGATTGCTTGGGAACACAGTCAAGCCAACGACATTATCATGCTCTCACCAGCTTGTGCGAGCTGGGATCAGTATCCTAACTTTGAAGTTCGCGGTGACCGTTTTATCAAGGCCATCGAACAATTAACCGGAAAGGCGGAAGAAAACTAATGCGACTAATGATTTCTGGCGGTGGAACTGGTGGTCACATCTACCCCGCCTTGGCGCTGATCGACGCGCTTAAAGCACACGATCCAGAAGCTCAAGTACAGTTCGTTGGAACTCATCGCGGACTGGAAAGCCGAATCGTGCCCGAACGCGGGATTGATTTTAAAACGATCAAGATTCAAGGCTTCAAACGGTCGTTATCCTTACAAAATGTGAAGACGGTCTACCTGTTCTTAAAGAGTGTGGTCACGGCTCGCAAATATATCAAGACGTTTAAACCGGATGTCGTGGTTGGTACTGGGGGTTATGTCAGTGGGGCTGTCGTATTTGCGGCCAGCCAAATGCATATTCCAACGGTCATTCACGAACAAAACTCCGTGGTCGGGGTGACGAACAAGTTTTTGAGTCGCTTCGTCGACAAAATTGCGATTTCGTTTGAGAGTGCCCGGTCACAATTTCCAGAGCAAAAAGTTGTCATGACGGGTAATCCCCGCGCCCAACAAGTCGCGAATATTAAGAAGACTGGTGCGTTGGCCCAGTTTGAGTTAGATCCTGAAATTCCGACTGCTTTGATTTTTGGAGGTAGTCGGGGGGCCGCACGGATCAATGCTGCGGCCGTTGAAGCCTTACCTGAGCTGGACAAGCGCGATTATCAGACGCTCTTCGTAACGGGTCAGGTTCATTATGACAAGATTAAGGATGGCTTGTCCGCGACAGCCTTGGCACCGAATGTTAAAATCGTACCGTATATCAAAAATATGCCTGCGATTTTGCCTGAGGTAGCCGTGATTCTTGGCCGGGCCGGCGCAACCAGTATTGCGGAAATTACGGCGTTGGGCATTCCATCGATTTTGGTGCCAAGCCCATACGTGACGAACGACCATCAAACTAAGAATGCTCAGAGCCTTGTTAATGCGGGTGCTGCTGAGCTGATCAAAGAATCCGACTTGACCGGGGCAACACTGGTCGCAGCTTTGGATCGATTATTGCAGAGCAGCACGCATCGTGAAGCCATGGCAGCAAATGCCAAGAAGCTTGGAATGCCAGATGCAGCGGACCAATTATTACATGTTTTAGAATCAGTCGTTAAGTCGCACTGAGATTAGAGTGAAAGGGTGGGTGTGATGGCCATTTTCCGTAAAAAGCCGAAAGAACGCGAGCACCCGGAGCAGCTCACCCCATGGGAACGGTTTCAGCGTGAAGCGGCCGAGAACCAACGTGCCGAACAGAAGCGCCATCATCGGTGGTCGGGTAAACGACTCCGAATCGGTGATAAGTTGCCCAAGCTGAAAACGCAGCGGCGGCGGCTACTGTTCAAGCGGGTCGCGATTCTGATGAGTATCTTTTTAGTTGGTGCGGCGGTTGCCGGCTACTTTATCTCACCACTAAGCCATGTTCAAGCGGTCACAGTTCGTGGGACCAACCAGCTAACGACAGCTCAGGTCAAAACGGCTACTAAGATCGATACTGGCGTCGCACTTTGGTCCGTGATTGGTCATGATCAACAGACGACCAAACGCGCCCGTCACGCGCAACCTCAGATTGGCAAGGTAACCACGCAGTTAGTTGGTTATAATCGGGTACGGGTGACGGTCAAAGAGATTCGCATCGCTGGTTATCTATCAACCGGTCAACACTACCGGCGCATCTTGGAGAACGGGTTGATTTTAAAGGGCACTTATTCGCAGCCCGGTGGTGGTTCGCCGATCTATGCCAATTTCAAGAGTGGTCAGCGGCTTGAGAAAATGATTGCCCAATACGCGAAGTTATCATCCGCGGTCAAACATAATATCTCTGAAATCAAGTTTGCACCGAACAAATCGAATCCGGAACGGGTCCACTTGTATATGAATGATGGCAATGAAGTGTATGCGACCATCAGTACTTTTGCTAGCAAGATGGCCTATTATCCGGGGATTTCAGCCAAGATGAAGTCCAAGGGTGTCATCAATCTTGAGGTGGGAGCTTACTCCTATCCGTTCAAGAATCAGAATAATTGATAGAATGCTAAGTGTGACCTTTTTAAAAGCGCTTAGGATATGGTAAACTAGGGATTAACTGGATATGTCAGCGAATCCTTGAATATTTATGTAAATTACTAGGAGGTTCCTCTATTATGGATAATTCAGGAATTTATGTCGGACTTGATATAGGGACCACCTCAATAAAAGTCATTGTTGCTGAACGTGTTAAAGGGCAAATGAACGTTATTGGTGTGGGAAGCGCACGTTCTAATGGTTTAAGTCGTGGGGTCATTGTCGATATTGACAAGGCGGCCGAAACGATTCGATCAGCAGTACGCCAAGCTGAAGAAAAAGCAAGTATCGAAATAAAAAAGGTGATTGCGGGAGTTCCCGCTAACCTGGTCAAAATTGAACGTTGCCGTGGCATGATTGCTGTCGCGGATGAATCCAAAGAAATTAATAATGAAGATGTCCAAAACGTTGCGGCGGCCGCATTGGTTCAAAGCTTGCCACCAGAACGGGAAGTCTTAGATGTCATTCCAGAAGAATTCGTCGTTGATGGCTTTGATGGCATCAAGGATCCACGCGGAATGGTCGGTGTCCGGCTTGAAATGCACGGGACACTGTTTACTGGTCCGAAAACGATCATTCACAACACCCGTAAGGCACTCGAAAAGGCCGGCCTTCAGATTGAACAAATCGTGATTGCCCCCTTAGCGTTGAGCTCACTCGTGTTGAATGATGGTGAACAGGATTTTGGTTCGATCATCGTTGATATGGGTGGTGGTCAAACGACCGCTGCGGTCATCCATGATCACCAACTCAAATATACTTATGTTGATCAAGAAGGCGGCCAGTATATTACGAAGGATATCTCAGTCGTTTTGAATACGTCGATTGAAAATGCCGAAAAACTCAAACGAGACTATGGCTATGCCGATGCTCAGCAGGCCTCGGATGATGAGCTATTTCCAGTC
Source organism: Lactiplantibacillus sp. 7.2.4 (assembly GCF_018991185.1). NCBI lineage: Bacteria > Bacillati > Bacillota > Bacilli > Lactobacillales > Lactobacillaceae > Lactiplantibacillus > Lactiplantibacillus sp. 7.2.4. Next base: position 117,340 of record NZ_JAGYGS010000001.1, on the reverse strand, counting down.
GATGTTGTTGGGCAGAGTACCCCCGAACAAATCAGTGAGCAATACTTAGCAGAAATCATCGAAGCACGGCTTGATCAGATTTTCGACAAGGTCAAACAACATTTGGATGAGATTCGGGCTCTGGAATTGCCAGGTGGCATCGTGTTAACAGGTGGTGTTGCCGCGATCCCTGGCATTACGGACCTTGCTTCACAGCGTTTTGGCACGCGGGTCCGGGTCTTCACACCTAACCAGATGGGCTTAAGGCATCCGTCATTTGATGAAGCGTTAGCTGTTATCAAATACCAAGCGGCTTTAAGTGATGTCACGTTGCTCGTGAAGAGTGCCTTGACGGGAGATACTCGTGCGAGTGTTGCTCGAGAATTCTCAGAAGTAACACCAGCACCAGAACCAACCGCGCCACAACCGAAACAAACAACTAAAAAACAGCCAGTTAAACAGGAGCAACCGAAACAGGCTGATCCAAATCATAAGGGGACCGTTGAACGGGTCAAGGGCTTCTTCAACCACTTCTTTGATTAATAATCGGATAGAAATGACGGAGGAAAAAACATGGAATTTTCTTTAGATTCAACCCAGAACTCAGGGGCTAATATTAAAGTCATTGGTGTCGGTGGCGGTGGTGGAAACGCCGTTAACCGGATGATTGCAGAAGACGTCAAGGGCGTCGAATTTATCGTTGCAAACACCGATGTACAAGCATTACAAACATCCAATGCTGAGACTAAGATTCAGCTTGGACCGAAATTAACACGAGGACTTGGCGCTGGTTCCAATCCTGATGTTGGTTCCAAAGCAGCACAAGAAAGTGAAGAAGCCTTGACGGAAGCCTTACAGGGCGCTGACATGGTCTTCGTCACTGCCGGAATGGGCGGTGGTACTGGTAACGGTGCTGCACCCGTAGTGGCTAAAATCGCTAAGGATTCAGGCGCTTTAACAGTTGGTGTGGTTACACGTCCATTTACGTTTGAAGGCCCGAAGCGGGCACGCAATGCGGCGGAAGGGATTGCCCAAATGAAGGACAACGTCGATACGTTGATCGTCATTGCCAATAACCGCTTGCTTGAAATCGTTGATAAGAAGACCCCAATGATGGAAGCCTTCCAAGAAGCCGATAACGTCTTACGTCAAGGGGTTCAAGGGATCTCTGATTTGATTACTTCACCAGGCTACGTCAACTTGGACTTTGCGGATGTCAAGACGGTCATGCAAAACCAAGGTTCCGCATTGATGGGAATCGGTTCTGCCACTGGCGAAAATCGGACTGCCGATGCGACGAAACAAGCCATTTCATCACCATTATTGGAAGTTTCAATCGATGGTGCCGAACAAGTCTTATTGAACATCACGGGTGGTCCCGACATGTCCTTATATGAAGCACAAGCTGCTTCAGACATCGTGAGCCAAGCTGCAACGACCGAAGTTAATATTATCTTTGGGACGTCGATTGATGAAAGCTTAGGCGATGAAGTTCGGGTGACGGTCATTGCGACTGGTATCGACCAGAAGCAACGGGAACTCAAATTGGGTAACCAATCAACTCGGACTGCTGCTAGCCAACAACGTGGTGGGATGTTTAGCAACAACTCAACAGACCAACCCGCAACTAGCGAAGCGGCTCAACCAAGTGAATCTCAAGCTGACGATCCATTCGGTAACTGGGATATCCGGCGCGAACCAAACAATTCACGGCCAGTCAACAATGGTCAAGAATTTAACAACGTTGAAAAGACAGATTTTGATGTTTTTAATGATAATTCACAAGCTGACGACAGCAAGGATGACAACAGTGGTGATTCACTAGATACGCCACCATTCTTCAAGCGTCGGCGTAAGTAAGACAGTGAAGGGAGCGCAAGCATATGGCCGGATTCATTAGTAACTTTTTTGGTGTTGGAGATTCTGATGATCAGTATGAGGAACCGACCCAAGCTTCACAAGCGGCGGCCCCCACTGAACCAGCGACCAACACGCGTTCGACACCGAAAGTTGTTCCCATGCAAGGTGGTAAATCAGTGAATAGTAAAATCGCCTTATTCGAACCGAAAATTTATTCGGATGTTAAGGAAATTGCGACCCAATTGCTTAAAAATCAAGCCGTGATCGTGAATTTTGACCACGTGGATGATGAGATGGCACGCCGGATCGTTGATTTTCTGACTGGGACGGTCTTTGCCATCAATGGCGAGATCGAACGCATCGGCGACGAGATTTTCCTTTGCATTCCAGAAAACTACGAAGTGTCAGGAAGCACAACTAGTCAGTTTGATTCCAGCAAATTATAAGGAGTGAGTGGCCTCTGTTAGTGACGATTATTAGTCGGTTATTTCAACTGTACCAATTAGCCATTGTGGTTTACATTCTGATGTCTTGGTTCCCAGGTGCCTATAATACGCGCATCGGGCAATTCTTAGGACAGATCTGTGAACCATTTCTCAGTATTTTTCGGCGCTTCATTCCCGCAATTGCCGGGTTGGATTTTTCACCAATCATTGCGCTGTTAGTGCTCCAATTTGCTGAACGTGGCTTGTTTTACCTATTAAGCTTTTTGACGTATTAAATTAAGATAACGAGGATAGTATCGTGAATGATAATCTAAAACAACATTTTCGCGATAGTGAAGCCCCATTTATTGAACAGGTCACGGGGTGGCTCCGCCAAGTTGCGGACCAGTACCGACCGATCTTAACGGCGTTTTTGAACCCACGTCAAGTGTACATTGCCCAGACACTGGCTAACCAGCTGGATGATGTACGGATGCGCGCGTACGGCGGTTTTGAGGGTGCAGAATTGCAGCGGATCTTATTTTATCCGCCATATTACGAACCCGAGGCCGCAGATTTTCAAATCACATTATTCAACATTGTCTACCCAGTCAAGTTTGCGACGCTCAAACATGGTCAAATACTGGGAACGTTGGCAAATGCCGGCGTAGAGCGGGATGTCTTTGGTGATATTATCACTGATGGTGAGCACTGGCAGTTTGTGTGTGAGTCTGAGATGGCGGATTACTTTAATGATCAGATTGATCGGTTTGGTAAGACGAAAGTGCATCTAACGGCGGTTGCAGGATCCGAAGTAATTGCTCGTGAAGATGACTGGGAGCCTGTCACAACGACGGTCAGCTCACTACGCGCGGATAGTATCATCAAAGCCGCATTCAACTTGTCGCGGCATCACGCTAAGGAATTGATCGAGGGTGGCAAGGTCCGCCTGAACTGGGCAGAGTTGCCTAAAGCCGATTATGAATTGGCGCTACTCGATATGCTTAGTGTGAACCACTATGGCCGCGTGCGACTCGCCGAAATCAGCGGCGAGACCAAGAAGGCGCGACTGCGAATAACGTTAAATATTATTCATAGTAAATAAATATTGGAGGAATTCTAATGGTGTTAAGTCCGGATGACATTCATAACAAAGAGTTTTCAACGAAACTACGTGGTTACAATATTGATGAGGTCAATGATTTTCTGGAACAGATTATCAAAGACTATCAAATTACCTTAAAACAAAATAAGGACCTCCAAGAACGTTTAGACGCGAGTGAAGGCAAGTTGAAGTATTTCAACGAATTAAAAGATTCTTTGAACCAGTCGATTTTAGTGGCCCAAGAAGCTGCTGACAAGGTTAAGACCAACTCGAAGAAGGAAGCCGACATCATTACCCGGGAAGCCCAAAAGCAAGCTTCTGACATTGTCAGTGAAGCCACTGACAAGTCGAACCAAATGATTGACGACGCTTCACAAAAGGCCAAGCGCTTATCTGTTGAAACGGACGATTTGAAGAAACAAACACGGGTCTTCCGTCAACGCCTTCAAGTGATGTTAGAATCACAATTGGAAGTGGTTAAGAGCAAGGATTGGGACCAACTACTTAGCGAGACCAATACCGCAGACTATACTGAAATTCAACACGTTTTGAAGGAAGATAGTCTTGACAACTCGGGGGATGCGAGCGTAAACTCAGAAGCAACCGTTGAAATTACGGAAGCAACGAGTGGCGAAACACCAGTTGCCGATGGTGGGGATCAAGCCCCACAACAAACGGTGGTTATTTTCCCTGACGATGACAACGCGGCTAACTAAGTGCTGATCATTGCAGACAATTAAAGCACATGAATGTGTCGAGGAGAACAGTCAACACTGATGAATACGCCCAGAGAGCTGCCGATAATGGAAAGGCGGTCGTCCCTTCATCAGTTGTCCATCATCTCCGAACGTCACCCTGAAGCGAGTAAGGGTGACCGTCTCATGAACGTTATCCATGCTAAGAGAGAATCTAAACAATTCTAAAATTGGGTGGTACCACGATAACTTCGTCCCTGGCTGGGCGGAGTTTTTTTGTGTCTCCAAACCAATGATTGTTTGATAAAAAATTTAAGGAGTGAGAGTATGCGCGTTAAAGAAACATTAAACCTCGGTAAGACCAAGTTTAAAATGCGTGGGAACTTACCGGTCAAGGAAGTTGAACGGCAAAACCTCTGGGCTGAAAACAAAGTCTATGAACAACGGCAAAAATTGAATGAAGGTAAGCCAAGCTTTATCTTACATGATGGCCCGCCATACGCAAACGGCGATATCCACATGGGGCACGCCTTAAATAAGATTACGAAGGATTTTATTGTTCGTTATAAGTCAATGAATGGCTTCCGGGCACCGTACGTTCCTGGTTGGGATACCCACGGCCTACCAATCGAACAAAAGTTGAAACAAGCTGGCTACGACCGCAAGAAGATGTCGGATAATGAATTCCGTGAACTTTGTCGCAAGTATGCCTTAGAACAAGTTGACCACCAACGCGAAGAATTCAAACGGTTAGGGGTCAGCGGCGAATGGGACAACCCATACTTAACGTTGAAGCCTGAATTTGAAGCCGCACAAGTGCGAGTCTTTGGGGCCTTCGCTAAGCGTCACCTGATTTATCGGGGCAAAAAGCCAGTCTTCTGGTCATGGTCCTCTGAATCAGCCTTGGCAGAAGCCGAAGTTGAATATCATGACGTAACGTCACCATCTGCCTTCTACGGTGAACGGGTCATCGACGGCAAGGGTGTCTTAGATGACGATACTTACCTCGTGGTTTGGACGACGACGCCATGGACGATTCCAGCCTCTGAAGGGATCACCGTTGACGCTAGTTTTGATTACGTGGTCGTTCAACCAGCTGGTGAAAGCCGGAAGTTCGTGTTGGCAGCCGAATTATTGGATGAAAACGCAGAACGGTTTGGCTGGGAAGATGTTCAAGTGCTCAAGACGGTCAAGGGTGCTGAACTCGAAAACGTCTTGTGTGAACATCCATTTGACCACAGCCGCAACTTATTGACGATGCTTGGTGATTTCGTTACCTTGGATTCTGGTACTGGTCTTGTGCATACCGCACCTGGCTATGGGGAAGATGACTACCGGATCGGTCAAAAATACGGTTTGCCAATCTTTGCCCCAGTCGACAACAAAGGGGTACTGACTGAAGAGGCTGGTGCTGACTTTGCGGGTGTCTTCTATGACGATGCCAACGAAATTGCGCTAGGCAAATTGAAGGACGCCGGCTTGTTGCTCAAGTACATGCCATACGAACATAGTTATCCTTTCGACTGGCGGACTAAGAAGCCAATCATCTTCCGCGCAACGCCACAATGGTTTGCTTCGGTCGGTGACATGCGTGACGAAATTCTGAAGTCGATGGACGATGTTCAATTCTTCCCAGAATGGGGTAAGAAGCGGCTATACAACATGATTCGTGACCGTGGTGACTGGGTCATCTCACGGCAACGGGTCTGGGGTGTGCCACTCCCAATCTTCTATGCCGAAGATGGCACGGCCATCATGGACGAAGAAACCATCAATCACGTGGCTGATTTATTCGGCAAGTACGGGTCGAACATTTGGTTTGAACGTGAAGCCAAGGACTTATTACCAGAAGGCTACACGAATGAACATTCACCAAAGGGGACCTTTACGAAGGAAACTGATATTATGGATGTTTGGTTCGACTCCGGTTCGTCACACCAAGGTGTCTTAGCGGAACGGCCATACCTCAAATATCCTGCTGACCTGTATTTGGAAGGCTCCGACCAATATCGTGGTTGGTTCAACTCAAGTTTGATCACTAGTGTGGCGGTTTCTGGTCATGCACCTTACAAGCAAGTCTTATCACAAGGTTTTACCTTGGATGACAAGGGTCGCAAGATGAGTAAGTCACTGGGGAATACGATTGCCCCTGCAGATGTCATCAAGCAAATGGGTGCTGAAATCGTTCGGATGTGGGTCGCTTCCGTTGATACCAGTTCAGACGTGCGGGTCTCCATGGAAAGCTTCAAACAAGTCGCGGATGCTTACAAGAAGTTCCGGAATACGGTGCGTTTCATGTTAGGCAACACGACTGACTTCGATCCGAAGAAGGACCGGGTCGCATTTGAAGACTTAGCTAGTGTTGACCAATACATGGCTGTCCGGTTGAATGACTTTGTCGCTGAAATCAAAGATCATTACGATCACTATGACTTCCTCGATATTTACAAGAAGTTGATCAACTTCTTAACGGTTGATTTATCCAACTTCTACCTGGATATTGCGAAGGATATTATGTATATTGATGCGGAAGACAGTCATTCACGGCGTTCGATGCAGACGGTCTTCTACGACGTGCTGGTTGCTTTGACGAAGCTCTTTACGCCAATGTTGCCACATACGACCGAAGAAATTTGGCCATTCTTGAAGGAACCAGAAGAATTTGCGCAATTGACCGACATGCCAACGGTTCAAAACTATGCCAATAGTGCCGAATTAACGGCTCAGTGGTCACGGTTCATGGATCTTCGGAGTGACGTTTTGAAGGCCCTCGAAGAAGCTCGCGATGCCAAGCTGATTGGGAAATCTCTAGAAGCGCACTTAGACTTGTACGTGGATGCGGATACCCAAGCCTTCTTGGACGGTTTGAACACTAATGTCCGGCAAATGTTGATGGTTTCAGCGCTTGATATGCACGCATTGAGCGATGCACCCGCTGATGCCGAAGCCTTTGGCGATACGGTTGCCATCAAAGTTAGCCATGCTGACGGCGAGGTTTGTGCCCGTTGCCGGATGGTCAAGACGGATGTCGGCAGTGACGATGCTTACCCAACGCTCTGTGCGCGGTGTGCCGCCATCGTTCGTGAGAATTACCCTGAATCAGTCGCAACTGGTTTGGAAGCTTAATCTAAATATTTTTTGATGTAAAAATTGCCTCTGAGTGGTCGTGTTGGACTGCTTGGGGGCTTTTTTTGTGGGACGTGGGGTGAAACTGACTGCTTTCTGCCGGCACCTGGGTTAGTTCAATCGTGCCGTTGCGTTATGGGCCAGTATGCTAATCCAATCGTTAGGCGACTAGATGGTGCTGACGGTTATGACTGAAATTTGACCACTTAGCCGGTATAGTTGACGACTTAGCTAAAAAGACGAGACAAATCTGTATTTAGTGTGTAAGCTGACGGTATTTAAATGGGAGGTGGTCATTGTGGTATTACTTGCGACGATGCATTTAACAAAGGTATACAAGCAACACGTTGCGGTCAATGATATTAACCTGAAAATTAAAGCGGGTCGTATGACTGCCATTCTAGGGCCGAATGGTGCGGGCAAAAGTACGTTGATCAAGTTGCTGATTGGTCAGTTAACACCGACTGCTGGAACCGTTGAGATGAATCGCACTCGTCAGCCAGGCGTTGTCTTTCAAGGCAGTGTGCTGGATGATGCCCTGACAGTTGAAGAAAATTTACGATTACGTGCCCAACAATACCGTGATGTTCCCAAGCAACGAGTCGCAGAACTACGGGTACAACTTGGTTTGACCAGCTTTTTTCACCAGCGATACGACACACTTTCCGGAGGTCAGAAACGGCGAGTCGATATTGCACGGGCTTTACTCAATCATCCTGAAATTCTGTTCTTGGATGAACCGACTACTGGGCTAGATATTCAAACAAGAACGGTAATTTGGCAATTATTGCATGATTTGCAACAACGAGAGGGATTAACAATTGTTCTGACGACACATTATTTGGATGAAGCCGACACCGCTGATAATGTTTATATTATGACAAATGGCCGTGTTTGTTCACATGGGTCAGCTGCTGAAATCAAGCAACGTTATGGCCGACCACAATTGGTCTTGACGGTGGCACCCAACGCACAACCTACTGTGCTGGCAACTTTGGTACAGACCGAGTTTCACGTTACTGGCAATCAAGTGATTTGTCTACCGACCGATATGGCATCTGCAATACAGATTTTGACAATCTGCCAGCCAAATTTGCTTGATTTCGAGTATCGCCCTAGCTCGTTGAACGATGCTTTTATGGCCTTGACCGGAAAGGAGCTGACTTAAATGCTTGCTTTGATTAAGCGCAACTGTCGGCTCTATTTTCGGAATCACAGCGGTGTTCTGTTGTCACTGTTAAGCGCGGGAATTGCGTTTGTTCTGTATTTAGTGTTTCTTAAAGCCGGAATGCACCGAGAATGGTCACAGCTCCCACAAACGGATCAGTTATTGGATGCCGGTATTCTGGTCTTGACTGGCATCTCAACGACATTAGCTGGTTTGGGCCAGCTCGTCTCAGACCGTGAGCGCCAGGTTGACCGGGATTTATTGCTCACGGATGTGGGACCAGTCAGATTGGAATTAAGTTATTTGGTGAGTGCGACCATTGTCGGTATTGTCATGCAACTAGCCATGTTCGCTGGCATGTGGGGCTATTTTAGTTTTACTGATGGTCTTAGGTTTAGCGGGGCACAGTTGCTGGATGTTGTTGGCCTAATGATGATAAGTGCGGGTTTGGCGACGGTCGTGAATGCACTGATTATCGCCCGTATTCATACCATCGATAATTTTGGCAAACTTGCGACCATTATTGGCACCGCGACGGGCTCTGGTTGGGCTGTATCTACCGGTTGGTTCGCTTCCAACTGCAGCTCAGACCTTAGTCAAATTAACGCCTGGAAGTTACGCGGCATCGCTGTATCGTCAGGTACTAATGAATGACACCTTAAATACTGTTTTTGCTCATAGCAGCATTGCCCAAAACGATTTTGAGCGATTGATGGGTGTCCGTATCAACTGGTCGGGTTTGTTGACAGCCTCACAGACCTATCAGATAATAAACGATATCTTGGTCAGTTGCTTGTTACTGGTGCTGATTCCGGTTTGGCGACAACAATTACAATGGCGACGGTAACGCTTTATCAATGGGAGGGTGGTCAATGTGGTTCACAGTCAATTTGAACGAGATGAACAACTGGCGCCATCTCAGATAGAAGTACTGGTCAAAGCGTCTCAACTAGGTGAACCAGTACAAGCCTTGATGCTGTATATTGACCAGTTCCAAACTGCACATCCAACTATTATCCCGTTGAAGACTAGCGAGCGACTGATGATGGTGAAGACTGCCGATATTATTATGGCGGATGTTCAACAAGGGCAACTTCTGGTCTATACGACCGCACATCTCATTCAGTCCAAAGAACCGCTTAGCCATTTGCGGCAACGACTGGCCAATCTGGATTTTGTGCAGGTCTCGAAACACGCATTTTTGAATTTGAACCATTTATTGAGCCTGAGTGATAGTTTTTCTGGTAATATGACTGCGGTCCTCACGAATCAAATCAAGACTGAGGTCAGCCGTAAATATGTGAAGACGCTGATGAAAAGCCTAGGAATATAGGGGGCCGCCATGAAAGTAAGCTTACAACGAATGATGATTGGGTGTGGTTACGGCGCAGTTGCCTATTTGGTCATTATTGCACTCAACATTCAGCCCACGCATCCTACAATGAGGAATGTTGTGAGTGTCTTAATCATGAGTGCGTTGATTGGACTGCTAACAGACTTGTTTGAACTGGACCGGCTATCATATTTAGTGGCATTAGGACTGCATTTGCTGGGTACATTTGGGTTAACCATCGGTACGATTTGGTTTAATCACTGGCACATTCCTAGCTTCTGGGGCCTGTTTTTAGGCTGCTATCTGATTTTGTGGGGAATCGTCCGGTTTTATCAGTTTTTAGAAGTCACTAAAATCAATCAGGCCTTGGTTGAACGACAAAAAAATTTGAACCAACACCAAGACTAGCAGGGTTAATCACCAGGTTTCATGAGAATTGGTCCTTTGGAATTGAATTTTCATGAAAAAGTCAGTATGATAATGAAGTAGTTTAATTTAGGATTAAGATTATATAGATAGGATGTTGATGGCTGTGAAAATGATCAAGGTACACGGTTCTGGGAACGATTTTTATTTATTAGATCAAACGCAATTTCAAGCACCGTTATCTGATGCGGATTTGAAGCAATTGGCAATTAACGTTTGTAAGCGGGACGGCGCTGGTTTATATGATGGTGCCGATGGCGTGTTAGTCGTCGATAAATCTGAACATTCGCAAGTCCTTGGTCGCATGCGGGTCATTAACGCAGACGGCACCGAGGCTAGCATGTGTGGCAATGGTCTACGGACGGTGGCACGCTACTTGGGAACCCAAAATAGTGTCGAAGATTTTCGGGTCCAGACCATGTATGCGGACTTAAAAGTACAGGCCGTTGCTGACTTTGCCGCTCATGTGCCTGCATACAGTGTTGAAATCTCACCCGTCTCATTTGACGCGCAAACTTTAGGTATGCACGCCAACCATGACGCAGCGACGATTATTAACGAGAAGATTCCAGCACTATCTGAAGATTTGAAGTTTTCAGCGGTTGCTGTACCTAATCCACATTTGATTGCATTTGTTGACCACGAGACTTTAGTTGGTCCTGAATTAGGACGAATCGGTGCCTGGATGAATGATGGCAAGAACAGCATCTTTCCTGATGGCGTGAACGTCAGCTTTGTCGAAGTCTTAGGCGCTAACTCAATTTTTGTGCGGACCTTTGAACGCGGCGTTGGCTTTACGAATGCTTGTGGGACTGCGATGTCTGCATCTTCATTAATGTACGTCTTATTGCATCAAGAAAGTACTGATTTCAACCAAGAAATTCAAGTTACTAATCCTGGTGGGATGGTCAAGACAGTCGTTCATCAAGGTGCCGATGAAGAATACTGGATGGAACTGATTGGCAATGCCACCTTTGTTCGCATCGTCACCTTGCCACTTGAGGAAGCTTTACGTGGAGATTACAGTACGGCGACTGCGACCGAAACCGGCGAACAAGCTGCGTACGAAGACTTTGTGTCGAATTTAGCACAAGTGTAAGGGGTCATCACGACCGCGAATTGATGAACTGGAACCATGACCTGACCAGCAGTCACGACCGCTCGTTGGGTCATTTTTTATGCGGTTCGTTAAAATTATCGTAATCGGTCGACTGAAAATTGCATTCGGTCCTAAAAATCGGTATCCTTATTGAGAGAGCAGACACTGAAAGGGGTGCTTGAGTGATGACATTTGAAGAACGCGTTCAAAGTCGCAAAACGGTCTATCAAGGTGGACTCGTGCAAGTTGAACGTCAAGAAGTCACGTTGCCAGACCAAACGACGGCGACTCGCGAAATCGTGCGGCACCAGCCAGCGGTCGCGATGCTAATGATTACGGCAGAACGCCAAATGATCGTTGAACGGCAGTGGCGAGCGGCAACGGGTGGTTTAACGCTTGAAATTCCGGCTGGCAAGGTCGAAGCCGGCGAAACGATGGATCAAGCAGCCGCACGGGAGCTCAATGAAGAGACCCGACTGACCGCCAGCCGATTAGAAGCGGTCGCCCAATTTTATACCTCACCTGGTTTTACCGATGAATTTATGAAATTGTACGTGGCGACCGGTTTAACAGCCGTTGCGACAGAGCTACCACAAGACCCTGATGAACAAATTGGGCTAATTAAGCTGGATTTGGCTACCGCCGTCGAACAAGTGCAGACCGGACAAATCCAGGATGCGAAAACAGTGATGGCGATTTGGTACTGGCAAAGTCACCCCGAGTTAGGAGTTGAAGCATAGTGGCTGATGACGAACGTGTCACCCGACAGCAATATCGGCAACAACGCCGGCAACCAGTTGAAGACGATGAACCAACACAACCCTCAGAGCCAGAGACGAGCAGTTCGTCGCGTCAGGCTTATGCGGCCGAAAATAATCGTGCACTGGAAGAAGTAAAGACCAAACGCTTGGCACGGAAGCTCAATTGGGTGATTGCTGGACTAATACTAGGCATTATCATTGTCTTTTTAATTTTATTTTTAACACCATAGAAAGTAGGGGTTAGCGCAACATGAAATTTGGAATTATTTGTGCCATGGAAGAGGAACTCAAAACTTTGCGGGAGGCACTGCAAGACGAACGGGTCGTGCCAATCAAAGACATCACGTTTTATGATGGGACGATCGACCACCAAGAAGTTGTCTTAGTGCAGTCAGGTATCGGTAAGGTTCAAGCCGGAATGACGACAGCGTTGATGATTACGAACTTTGACGTGGATGTCGTTATCAACTCAGGTTCAGCTGGCGGAATCGGTGCTGGTTTGCATGTCGGAGACGTCGTTGTGGCCAGTGCCACGGCTTACCATGATGTCGATGCGACGGCCTTTGATTACGAGTACGGCCAGTTACCACAACAACCACTATATTACGAAACGGATGCCAACTGGGTCAAACAAATCATGGCAGCAGCAACCGCTACTGGTTTGAATGCCAAGACTGGTTTGATTGTTTCCGGAGACCAATTCATTGCTGGAAAAGCGGCGACGGATAAGATCTTGGCACATTTTCCAGACGCACTGTCCAGTGAAATGGAAGGCGCTGCGATTGGTCAAGCCTGCCATCAATTCAAGACACCTTACGTGGTGATTCGGGCAATGTCAGATGTTGGTGATGAAAACGCCGGTGTCAGTTTTGACGAATTTATTCTAGAAGCGGGTAAACAATCAGCAGCCATGTTATTGGCCCTCTTTGCGGCACAAGACCAAGCCACAGATTAATACGAGAGTAACCTTGTCCAACACGGCGGCACGCGATAGACGCGTGACGACACTTCCGTACGGTGACAGTGGTAGGACGACAGCTGAATGGCAATTAACTGTGGACTGGTTACGATAGGAAGTAAATGAAGATTTTTTAGAAGGAAGTATGACGACATGAAGCAAGTGTACCTAGACAATGCGGCCACCACGCCGATGGCTGCTTCGGTGGTTCAGACGATGACTGAGCAAATGACGCAAACGTTCGGAAACGCCTCTAGCACCCATGCTTTTGGACGGGCTGCACGGCAAGTATTGGATGATAGCCGGCACGTCATTGCCCAAAGTATCAATGCCCCCGACGATGATATTATTTTCACCAGTGGTGGGACTGAGAGTGATAATACGGCGATCATGCAGACGGCCTGGACCCGGCAACATTTAGGTAAGCATATTATCACGACGGCGATTGAACACCAGGCAATTTTAAAGTCGACGGCTTTTCTGGCAGAACATGGCTTTGAAATTACTTATTTGCCCGTCAATGAGCAAGGCCAAATCAGTTTGGACGACTTGAAGGCGGCGTTGCGACCAGATACGATCTTGGTCTCAATCATGACGGGGAACAACGAGGTCGGTTCACAGATGCCGATTCACGAAATCGGGATGTTGCTGAAGGATCATCAAGCGTGGTTCCATACGGATGCCGTCCAAGCTTATGGATTGTTAGATATTGACGTTGAGCGTGACCACATCGACATGTTATCGACGTCAGCGCATAAGATTAACGGCCCTAAGTTTCTCGGTTTCTTATATAAACGTAATGGCGTCAACTTTCCAAGCTTCGTCAAAGGTGGCGAGCAGGAAGATAAGCGCCGCGCTGGGACTGAAAATGTGCCAGCAATCGCTGGTTTTGCGACGGCGGTTCAAGAATTGACGACTGAAGAAAAAGCACACCGACAGGCTAAATATCGGGACTTCAAGCAGTATGTTGTGGACCAATTGACGGCCAACGGGGTTGATTTTGAAGTCAACGGTTCACTCGGAGAGAACAACTTGCAGCACGTGTTGAATCTCTGGATCAAAGGGATTTCAACGTATACGATGCAAACGAACTTAGATTTGGGTGGCGTGGCCGTATCTGGCGGGTCCGCATGTACCGCGGGCAGTCTGGAACCTTCCCACGTCTTGATTGCAATGTTTGGTGAAGATTCGCCACGGGTCACGGAATCAATTCGCCTTAGTTTTGGGCGCTATACGACGAAGGCTGACTTAGACCAGTTTATCGATGTATTGACGAAGACGACCCAACGATTATTAAAGAAATAGGGGGCCCATCAAATGGCTTATACAAAAACAGTTCAATTAGATGGTGATACGACATCCTATACCTTAAGTGCAACGGTTAAGAAATACACGTTGCTAGACCTGGGCTTCGTGAAGGGGCGGTCAGGTGCGTTCAGTTTTGAACGGTCATTGGATCCGACATCGCCATACCAAGCAGCCTTTAAATTAAAGGTGACGGTCAATGCCGATTTAACCGGTTTTAAAATGACAACGGTCACGGGTAACGGCGTTCAACGCGTCAATATTTTTAAAAATGACGCGCATCCGGAAGCCGTTGAACAATTACGCTATATTCTCGCCAACTTTATTGAGCGGGACGTCCTCACTGAGGGCTAATTAATGAAACGCCTGGCTTGCAGCCGGCGTTTTCTTTGTTATAATGGTACTTACTGGACTTGAACGACCTTCAAATCGTGGATTCTCCAGAATCTTTTGGAAATGATGGTGAAAAGTATGACTGATCACAGTAACACGCGTGTCGTTGTCGGCATGAGTGGTGGTGTTGATTCATCCGTTGTGGCACTGCTCTTAAAGCAGCAAGGCTATGACGTGGTGGGCGTCTTTATGAAGAATTGGGACGATACGGATGAAAATGGTGTCTGTACCGCGACCGAGGACTATAAAGACGTGGCAAAAGTTGCCGACAAAATTGGGATTCCTTACTACTCAATTAACTTTGAGAAGGAATATTGGGACCGGGTCTTCACGTATTTCTTAGATGAATACAAAAAGGGCCGCACGCCTAACCCTGATGTCATTTGCAACAAGGAAATTAAGTTTAAGGCGTTTCTAGATTACGCCATGGATTTAGGTGCGGACTACATCGCAACCGGCCACTACGCGCGTTTGCAGCATGACGAAGATGGCACGATGCACTTATTACGGGGCGTTGATAGCAATAAGGACCAAACTTATTTCTTGAGCCAGTTGGATTCCAAGACCTTACAAAAGGTCATGTTCCCACTTGGCGAGATGATTAAGCCGGATGTACGGAAGCTAGCGCTAAACGCTGGTTTGGCAACAGCTAAGAAGAAGGATTCCGTTGGTATCTGCTTCATTGGTGAGAAGAACTTCAAGGAATTCTTAGGCCATTACTTACCTGCAACTCCCGGTAAGATGATGACGTTTGATGGTCAAGTTAAAGGCGAGCATGCCGGTTTGATGTACTATACGATCGGTCAGCGTCGGGGACTCGGTATTGGTGGCGATGGTGAGGATAACGAGCCATGGTTCGTGATTGGTAAGGACCTCAAGCAGAACATTCTCTACGTCGGCAAGGGTTACCACAATCCACACCTATATGCGACTCACTTGAAGGCGTCCGACTTGCACTTCGTTACTGACGAGGATCTCGGCAACGACTTCCACGTGACGGCCAAGTTCCGTTACCGTCAGAAAGACTCCGGTGTGACGGTGCATTTCAATGACGACCACACGGAAGTTACGGTGACGTTTGACGAACCCGTACGCGCAATTACCCCTGGTCAGGCAGTCGTCTTCTATAACGGCGAAGAGTGCCTTGGCTCTGGTATGATTGACGCAGCTTACAATGACGAACGCGTCTTACAGTACGTCTAACAGCAATTATCTGTTCAGTTGAAGCCCATTAGTTAGCTCAATGCTTACTAATGGGCTTTTTTACGCGTTGTGCTGGTTATTCCTTAGCATAGAAGATGATTAAAAAGTGTAGATGGGTGTTCTGTCCGTCAGCCGATGCGCACCCTAGTCCGACTTCCGGGGCCGGCTGACAATTGCTGGAACGTCAGCCGACATCGATTTGAACTCACGCAGAAGACCACTGCGCAATTTCAAATACGAGTCTTATTCTAAGCCGGAAGAAGCCCACTTCCAGCTAAGAATAATTTGGCTACTGAGCATTGTCAGCCAGCCCCGGAAGTCGGGAAACCGCTCGAATGGCGGATGAACGACCACCTATTCTGGTACAATTGATCACCGAACATTAGATGCCTGGTCCTTCAGGCTAACTGTGAGCCAGGAGTAATGATTCCTAGCCATTGAGGTGGTGGTTCATATTCAGTCTGACTCGAAGATTCAACTTGTAAGAGCTAGCATTTTTGCCACTCCTGTAGAGAGGACGCCAAACAATGGACAAACGAGGCATGGGGCAATGGAA
Organism: Lactiplantibacillus sp. 7.2.4; assembly: GCF_018991185.1. NCBI lineage: Bacteria > Bacillati > Bacillota > Bacilli > Lactobacillales > Lactobacillaceae > Lactiplantibacillus > Lactiplantibacillus sp. 7.2.4. The sequence continues at coordinate 100,948 of NZ_JAGYGS010000001.1, read as the reverse complement.
ATCAAAACGAATCTGACAGTTAGATCACAGACGTACCGTTTATTACGAATCAATGACCAGTCGTTCTAAAGTTGAGTCCGCAAATGTCCGCCTTTCGAATGAAATCCAGGCTGGAAGGTGTTTCTGACAATGCTCAGCGGCTTCTAGAGTGTGAGGTTCAGACGGGTTGGGACTGAGGATTAGCCTAGCTAGAGCGTTAAGCGGCGCATTCCCGCTTGGCGTTCTGGCGTAGATAACCGGAAGTCCCAGTCTGACCCGAGCACATTTCGGCAATGTTGCATAGAACGTGGAAGACCAGTATTTAAGACGTGGGTTGTCGGCTTAAATCTGTGTCCATCGCGTTCCAGCGTTGTCAGAAATACCTGTAAGCCGGCATAGGACGTAGATTCGCTGCAAGTTTACGCTAACTCGCTTTGTTTCCAGCGGGTCTCAGCTGGCTTCATTTGAACTTAAGAACTGGCATGATTTAATCATCATTCATGACACAAATTAACTAACACAACGAGTGGTCTATTAGGTGTTCGCGAATTAAAAACTGCGGGTTGCAATTCTGACTGGGGTTGATTAAGCTAAATGGAGTGAGGTTTCAGTGTTGCTGCTGGAATCGTGAAGGAGAAGTTAGTTAGTATGAAGAAATTAGCACATCTAAGACTTTTTGATACCCTTTCTAAGAAGATGGTGGCGGGATTCATCATTTTAATTATGATTGGAACGGGGTTATTAAGTTTGCCATGGGCGACGCCAGCTGGTGTGCACACGTCATTGATCGATGTGGTGTTCACGGCAGTTTCCGCGACCTGTATTACCGGGTTGACGGTCGTCAATACTGCCGCACATTGGAGCACTTTTGGGCAATTAGTGATTTTAGCCCTATCAGAAATCGGCGCCCTCGGTTATATGACATTTGCCGTATTGCTTTTTAATATCATGCGCCGTCAAATTGGGTTGTCCACTCAACTGATGGTCAAAGCGTCACTTAACTTGGAAAGTCTCAGTGATACCAAGAGTGTGATGAAATATGTCGTCGGTTTGTCGCTGCTGTTTCAACTCGGTGGGCTCGGACTTCTGGCCATAGATTTCGTGCCCCGATTTGGCTGGCGGCATGGCTTATATACGGCGATGTATCATGCCGTGATGTCATTTTGTAACGCTGGTTTCGATGTCTTTGGGAACAGCCTACAAAGTTTTCGCAACGACCCTTACGTGCTGATTGTGACGATGATTTTGATTATCGCCGGTGGACTGGGCTTCTTAGTCTGGCGTGACTTATTGTTATTCCACGTCCGTAAACGGTTGACGTTGAATTCAAAGTTGACGTTGCTAACGACCATTAGTTTGTTCGTGATTGGGTTTGCGGTGCTACTCGTGACGGAACGGGATTTAAAACTGCTGCCAGCGGGGACGTCGTGGTTTAACCGCACGATCAATACCCTGTTTTTGAGTGTGACACCGCGAACGGCGGGACTGATTACGATGCCGACGCAGGGACTGCAGGCAGGGAGTTTATTTGTCATCATGATCTTGATGTTTGTCGGTGGAACACCCGGTTCAACGGCTGGGGGGATCAAAACGACGACATTTGGCGTGTTGATGTTTCAAAGTATTGCCCAGCTACGGGGGCGTGAAGATGTGGAATTTAGTCATCGCCGCTTTAGTCAGGAGAATATTAGCCGGGCACTGATGTTGATTTTTCTGGCCAGTGTCGTGCTAACGGTCGCAACCTTGATTCTAACGCAGACGGAACGTATTCCGAAGGGCTTTGGGCTCGAGTACGTACTCTTCGAAGCCTTGTCCGCCTTTGGGACGGTTGGATTGAGCTTAGGACTAACGCCGAACCTGAGTGTGATTGGTAAAATTATCATTATGATGCTGATGTTTATTGGACGGGTCGGGATCTTCACGTCGTTGTACGCTCTCTCGAAACGTCAGGCCAGAGTCAACGTGATTCGTTATCCGGCTGAAAACATCTTAATTGGGTAGCGTGAATAGTGCAATGATAAGGAGGACGACATGAGAAAAAGTTTTGCGGTGTTTGGACTCGGACGCTTTGGTGAAGCGGTTGTCCGGACATTGGTGGCTGAGCATCAGGATGTGTTAGCCGTGGATATTAAGGAAGAGCCGGTCAATGAATTGATGGATGTTGCGACGCAGACCATGATTGCGGATACCCGTGATGAAGAAGTGTTGCGCGACTTGAACGTAGAATCGTTTGATTATGTCATCATCGGTATCGGTAATAATATGGAAGCCAGTATCCTAACGACGATGTTGAGTAAGGAGCAGGGGGCCAAAAAAGTGATTGCCAAGGCCGAGACTAGCGACCAAGGCCGGGTGCTCGAACGGGTCGGTGCCGATCAGGTCATCTTCCCAGAGCGTGACATGGGCCAGAGTGTGGTCCGTAAACTATTGTCGAATCATATTCTCAATTTCATTGATTTAAGTGATGAGTACACGCTGGCGGCAATCGAAATTACTGATCCAAACTTTGTTAATCAAAATTTGATCGATCTGAATATTCGGCAACGATTCGGCCTGACCGTGATTGCCATCAAGCATGGTAAGGAAATCAACGTTTCGCCGAAGCCAACGGACATGATGGCTTTGCATGACGTGATTACCGTTGTCGGTTCCATCAAGAGCGTTAATGCGCTGGATGACGCGTTAAAAAAATAATTGAATTAATCAAGTTAAGTTCGTCGAGACAATTCTGCCTTGACGGACTTTTTTGTCGTGGAACTTGTTTAGAACTTGCGCGAGCACGCGGTAGGACGGAAAAGTTGTTGATACGGAAACTTAATGAATCAAGATTTTACCAACTCTTTCGTTGATTGTACATGCTAAACTGATGATGGCGTCAGGGGAAGAGGACGGTGAAAGCGTAATCATAAAGTCATTAGTAAAATGATACAACGATTCAATTTGGTCAAGAGAGAAATGGAGGAAGTAACATGCGAACTTTTAAAGTGATGACCGGTCTTAGTAGTGGGGTCACCCTACTATCACTGGCGTTAATGCCACTGGCGGCCTTGGCTGCTGGACCTGGAACGGCGGATGGCAACCTAACGACCGTTTCCACCGGTTACGTTGCGGATAGTACTGGCAATGCTGAAGCGTTATCTAACGCCCAATTTACAGTAATGCCTGGTGAATTAACGTTGAATGCCGTGCCAAATATCGCACTCGGTTCAACTAACGTCAAGAACATTGCCTCGGGTCCGACGACCTTGAACGCAACCAGTGGTAACACTTCAGGTGGTGCCGGGTACGATGGTAATGGGCGTGGCAATCTGAATATCAGCGATTATCGTGGTAACCATGCTGGTTGGAGTTTGACGGTCGGAATGGGACCATTCAGTGCCGGCGCCGCAACCATTGATACGGCGACTCTGAATTTGAATATGACAAAGGGGACGGTCGACAATACGGATACGTCAGCACCGTCCGCACTGAGTTTGAGTCAATCGACGGTCACGAATGGTTGGGTCGCAAGCCCAGCAACGTTATGGAGCGCCAGTGCTGCTACTGGTGAAGGTGACAACACCGCCACAACAGCCACCAGTAGTAACTTACAAGTTGCAAAGCAAAGCAACGTTTCGGCCGGGACGTATTCCGCGACGCTCTACTGGACGCTACAAAATGCGCCAGCCGCTGCCGCTGCACCTAAGGCCGCTTCGTAGTCAGTAGTGCTTTCTTAACAGGTCACATGAGTCAATGAGTCGTGGGAGGTGTTGATATGTGGTTTAAAAAAATCAGTCAGTGGTGGGTGTTAGTGCTGGCGTTAATGCTTGGTGGTCTCTTGGGAATGCAACCAATCCATGCAGCGACGAGCACTCCCGCGTCAGGTTTTGTGTTGACACCTCTACTGCCCAAAGACCAGCTCGATAAACAAGCCGGGTATTTTAATTTAAAAGTAACGCCGGGAAGTACGCGGGAGCTGAAAGTATCCGTTAGCAATCCCAGTAAATCGGCAATTACCCTTGAAGTGACGCCGGTGAACGCCACGACTTCGGATGCTGGTAGTGTTGCGTATGTGCCGTCAAATCGGCAAGATCCATCGGCAACCACCACGTTTAAGGACATGACTTCAGCTGGGGTCACCGTGCAGCTCGCTGCGCATCAGGCCAAGACAGTCGGTTTCACCGTAACGATTCCGAAAAATGGGTTTAAAGGTGAAGTGTTAGGTGGCTTATTTGTTACCAACCCAACTGCCAGTGCCACTAAACCAACCAATGATCAAGGGTTTGTCTTGAAAAATCGTTACGCAGAAGTGACGGCGGTTGCACTCTGGTGTCAGCCACAGGAAACGATTCCCGTCCAACTGGTGCTTGATCAAGTTAAAGTCACAACGGACAATGGTCAACCAGTTCTATTTGCCAAACTGCGCAATCTGGCGCCAACGCTTTTTGGTCAGTTGACGATTCAAGCACGTGTGATTGACCGAGCAACTCGTAAGACAGTCGCAACCCAACGACTGAAATCAGGTTCAATGGCGCCAAATAGCTGGTTTAACTACCACGTGGCGCTCGGATCTGACCGGTTAGCAGCCGGTAACTATCAATTGAAGCTGCACTTAACCAGCGGGACACGCGTATGGAACTTTAGTCATAACTTCACCCTGACTGCGCAACGAGCCAGTCAGCATAATCATCGACTGGTCGGTCCACACAAAGTGAACTGGTGGTTATGGGGGAGTTTAGCGCTAGTCGGACTGTTAGCCTTGCTGATGGCGGCATACTGGTTCGGTCAACGGCGTTCACGTAAGGAGTGAGGCGTGATGAAAAAATGGGTTAGGTGGGTATGGTTCACACTTAGCGTCATACTCGTCTGCTGGTATTTTACTCCTGTCGTTGAAGCGGCCAAAACGGCACCGCAACCACCAACTTCGCGGCCAACTTCAATTGTTGGTTTGAACCTTTCCGGTGGTTTTACGCAACAACCCATCGATAGTAATGTGATTGGTGGTCAGTCAGTGACGCTGTCCGTTCGTGCCCAACGCAGTGCGTTAGAAGCCGCGACTAGTCTAGTCAGTGGTCGGAAATACGTTTGGTGGCAATCAACTGATGGTGGTCAGACTTATCAAAAAGTCGGTACGAACAGTCGGACCTACACGTACAACGCGCCCGAGGTGACGGCAACGACGCCGGTTTATTTTCAAGTTCAATACGATTTCTCAGGTATCGGGGCCTTTCCGGATTATTGGTCAAAAATTGCAAAGGTGACGGTAACCCCGTCACGAGTTCCGACGACTGGTATTAAGGTTAGCAGCGATGAACAGTTGCTGAATAATTCAGACGAGACAATGGTTCACGCCGCGCTGACACCCGAAACTGCGACGGATCCCGTCACGTGGAAGAGTAGTGATCCAACCTTAGCTTCTGTGGATGACTACGGCAATGTCATCGCTGCAGATGTCGCCAAAGATAACTCAGGGCTGGCCGATGATCATGGCTTAGTCACGATTACGGGTACCTCTAATGGTCTAAGTGACAGTGTTCAGATTCAAGTTGGTGCGCTACAAGACGTGACCGTTACTGAAGGCACGCCAGCGACATTTACTTTGCCAGCGTTACCAGAGGGCGTGACGGTTGCCAATTGGTACCGTGTCAAAAACGGCAAAGCCACTGCCTTGAATGTGACGGATACGAGTTACACGGTTAAAACACCAACGAACGCGGATGATGATGGCACGGCGTACTATGCGAGCTTGAGTTATCCAGTCAATGGCAAACCGCAGACGGTCACCACTAATGCGGCCCGCTTAACGGTCAAGTCTGGTGGGCAGTTAGCGCTGATGGCGGTGCCTAATTTGAATTTTGGAACGGTCACACTGAATACGCTTGCGCGTGGGACGACCTTAGCTTTGGCCAAGCAGTCCGTTGCAAACGGTGCGACATATGATGGCAATAACGACCAGCAATTGGCCGTTGTTGACCACCGAACTGTGGGTGGGGACTGGCAGTTACTTGCGAGTCTCAGCCCGTTTGCGACGACTAGTGGTGCCGCCATTCGAACTGCGCAAGTTGAGTTGAAGGCGACGGATGGCCAGCTGGCACAAAGTTTGGTTGCGGATGGCACTGCTCAGACGGTCTATACCCAGTCGGGACGTCAAAGTCAAACCTTTGATGTAACGCTAAGCAGTTTGACCTTACCCGCAACGCCGTTAGCTTCAGCCGGACAGTATCAGAGTACCATTACCTGGACGTTGGCAGTGGTTCCAGCACCATGAATTTTAGGGTAGCTTGTTTGATGACAGGCTACTCTTTTTTATTAGCTATCGGTGGTTTATTGCCAGGCTAGAAGTCGCGAGTTCTAGTTGACATAATTTTATTTTTATTAAGTTAATTGGAAATTGACAAAATAGGTGAACAGATTTTGAAAAGCAAGCTGAAAACTGTCATAATGGATAAAGTAGTCGTCGTTTGTCCAGCAGGCATCTGTGGTACTGCTAGTCGATCAGAACACGATTTGGGGCCAGTAAACCGTCGCTAGTTGTCTGATAATTAGCGGTTGCCGCGCGGACCAATCGGCGAAATATATAGGTTATCAATACGAGGAAGTAAGCAATTGACAAAATTATTATTTATTCGCCATGGCAAAACTGTGTGGAATCTTGAAGGCCGCTACCAAGGGTCACAAGGAGATTCACCGTTGTTGCCAGCGAGTTATCAAGAAATTCATGAGTTAGCCGCAGCATTGCAGGATATTCATTTTAGTCACTTATACGTGAGTCCGTTGAAACGGGCGCGAGACACGGCGATGACGTTGCGCCATGACTTGAATCAACCAGAGTTACCGTTAACGGTCCTGAGCCGCTTACGCGAATTCAACTTGGGTAAGATGGAAGGGATGGCTTTTACTGCGGTGGAAGCGACATATCCAGCCGAGTTTGACGCATTTCGCAATCATCCGGATCAATACGATCCAACGGCGATTCAAGGGGAGAGCTTTCAACAGTTATTGAAGCGGATGACGCCTGCCATCACCCAGATTGTTCAGGCTAATCCGCGTCGTGAAGATAACGTCTTGATCGTCAGTCATGGGGCGGCATTGAATGCGCTAGTGAATTCATTGCTTGGCGCATCCCTAGCAACGTTGCGTCAACGGGGTGGCTTGTCGAATACGTCGACGACTATTTTGGAGACCCGTGATCGTGGCCGGCATTATAAATTATTAGACTGGAATGATACGTCGTACTTATCACGGCGTCCAGATGCGACGGATACCATTTGATGATGAAAGGAATGTGAGTGTGTATGGCAAAGCAGACGCGGCCAGATAAGGCGGCCCAACAGGCGTTAGTTCATGAATTAGTGGGCAAAATCGATGCCCGACCAGAAGATTATCACGCGTATTATGATTTGACGGTCTTACTGACGGCCGGAAAAGATTACGAGCAGGCCGAAGCACTGGCAATGAAAGCCCTCGGCAAGTTTGAATCGCAACAACCAGCTGGTGATTTATTCCGCTACGCGCTGGGTAACGTCTACTATCAAGCTGAGATGTACGACAAAGCGTTGCCATTTTATCAGCAAATCACGGATCCTAAGTTGAAGACGGATGCGTATATGATGAGCGGTCAGGCGTTAATGGCCAAACGTGATTATCAACACGCCCTGGTCTGGGCAATCACTGCTCAGGAGGCTCAGCCCAAGCAAGCCGATACCAACTTGTTAGTAGCAGATATTTTACTTGCATTAGGCAATAATCAGCAAGCGTCGGAATATTACCATCAGGCGTTTAAAATTGACCCGCAATCTGGAAAAGCCGCGTTTAACATCGGCTTGACTGCGATGGTGCTGGGTCAACCCTATGCCAAGTGGTTTGAGAAAGCAGAAAAGCTAGATGCCGCTTACTTTAAAGCCCATCAGCAACAACTCTCAGATATTGAAAAAATGTTGGCGAGTCAGTCAGAACATAAACAGTCTAATGAATAAGGAGGATTTTTCGTGACGGACGAACAAGCAAATTTATTTTCCGATGATGTCGGTCGTAACCCTGTCAGCCATTTTGTGGTCGGCAAGGTTGCTGCCACTTTTTTTAGTAGTTCTGATAGTTTCTACAAAGTTTTGTTAGTTAAAGTGACCGAGCAAAACATCGATTGGTCGGAAGATGAAATCGTGGTCACCGGAAATTTTGCCGATATTCAGGAAGAGACCACTTATCGGTTTACAGGTCGGACTGTGACCCATCCCAAGTATGGCGTCCAATTCCAGGCCGATAATTATCAAAATGAGACGCCGACAACGCGCAGCGGCTTAATTGCTTATTTGTCAGGTAATGATTTTCCTGGCTTGGGTAAACGCACGGCGGAGCGCATCGTGGATACGTTGGGTGAAGATGCAATCGATAAGATTTTGGCCGATCCCAAGGTGCTCAAGCCGATTGGATTACGCGCCGGCGTCCAGGCGACCTTGGTCGATACGTTGACAGTCAATAACGGGCTCGAACAGACGATTATTGGCCTCAATGCGTATGGTTTTGGGAGTCGCCTGGCTGCTGCCATATACGCGCGTTATCAAGGCGACACGCTGGCGCGAATTCAAGAGAATCCATACTGCTTGGTCGAAGATATCAAGGGGGTTGGTTTTAAGAAGGCCGACCAGATTGCCGCTCAACTCAATATCGACCCGCAAGCGGATGAACGCTTAAAAGCAGCGCTGCTCACTGAAATCGATGAGTTGTGTGTGGCGAACGGCGATACTTATACGACTGCTAAGCCACTTTTGAATCAAACCTTACAGTTGCTGGAGAATGCTCGGCATGTGCGGATCGATCCGGATAAGTTAGCCGACCAACTCGTTGTTTTAGCCAAAGAGAATAAGATTGTTGGCGATGAGAACCGAATTTATCTGCGAGGGCTCTATGAAGCGGAGTGGCGGGTCGCCGAACAACTGAAACGGTTACTGGACGAGGAAGATGAGCACCCGTTGACGGATAAAGCCGTCGAAAGTGCCATCCAGCACGTCAGTCGTGCTAGCAACATCACTTATGACGCCTCCCAAACAGCAGCGTTGAAAGCGGCTATCACGTCGCACGTCTTTTTACTGACCGGGGGCCCCGGGACTGGAAAGACGACTATCATTCGTGGCTTGGTTGCGCTATACGCTGAACTGCATGATGTGGTGCTCGATGTTAACCAGTATAAAGATGAACCATTTCCGATTTCGTTAGCGGCGCCAACTGGTCGAGCTGCCAAACGGATGGCTGAAACCACCGGGTTGCCCGCCAGTACGATTCACCGCCTATTAGGATTGACTGGTCGTGAAGATGGCCCAGAGGAACCTAGCAAGGAACTTCAGGGTGGCTTACTGATCATTGATGAAATGTCGATGGTAGATACGGTGCTCTTTCAGCAGTTGCTGACGTCGATTCCGAGTGAAATGCAAGTGATTTTCGTTGGTGATAAGGATCAATTGCCATCAGTTGGGGCCGGGCAAGTCTTCCATGACTTACTACAGTTTAGTGAATTGCCGCAGATCGAGCTAACGACCATTTATCGACAAGGCAACGATTCCAGCATTATTCCGTTGGCACACGCCATTAAGGATGGTCAGTTACCTGCTGATTTCACCGTTAATCAGCCAGACCGTTCGTTTATTAGCTGTAACGCTTATCAAGTTAACCACATTATTGAACAGGTGGTCGGTAAGGCCAAGGCGAAGGGGTTTAGTGCAGATGATGTTCAGATTCTAGCGCCGATGTATCGTGGAACGGCGGGTATCGACCAACTCAACACGACTGTACAAAACATTTTTAACCCGCTCAAATCTGCGCGGCAGAAACATCTAACCTACAATGGCCAGGACTTTCGAGTCGGTGATAAGGTCTTGCACCTGGTCAACTCACCGGAAGATAACGTCTTTAATGGCGATATCGGTCGGATCGTGGGGATTGACCTGGCTGGTGATCCCCATAATGAGTCCAAAAAGGACCAAATCACGATTGCGTTTGACCAAAACGAAGTGACTTATCAACGAAGCGACTGGAATAGATTGACTCTGGCTTATAGTATGTCGATTCATAAATCACAGGGGAGTCAGTTCAAAATGGTGATTCTGCCGATGGTGCCACAATTTTCCAGAATGCTGCAACGCAATTTACTCTATACGGCCGTGACGCGTGCGGAACAGATGCTGATTTTGCTTGGGGATATTCAATCCTTCGAACGTAGTGTCACAAATGAATCAGTCAATCGCCAAACAACTTTAACGAAACGACTCCGTCAAGTTTGGGGAATAGAAACGAGGGACGAAGCGGATGAACCGGAAGCGTCGGCTGAACCTGCAACTGATGTGGAAGCAGCGGCTGGTGATGCTGAGACCACCACAGAAGGTGAACCAACTCAAGCCAAGTCGGAAAACGATGATGATGTGACTTCAGCCCAATCGGTTGAGACGGCGGCAGATGATGGTGAATCCGGGGCTAGTACGGCAGCGCAGCCTACCCAGGGCCCCACGGTATTAACGCCTACGCTCGTGTTAAGTCGGCAGATTGACCCGATGATTGGTATGGCTGGCATTAAGCCAACAGATTTCATGCCACAAGCAACTAATTAGTGGTTGATTGTTATAGACAAATTTCGGTAGGGACGGTATTGTGGCATATTTAGAGAATTATTTTCAAAAAGTCTTTGCTTAATAATTTCGAACTGGTCCGTCGCCCAAAGTTGTGCTGTTTCAGTCAAAAATATGCTTTCCTAGCAGTTTTTCGGGCGGGTAACTGCTATAATCAAAGTAGCAAATCATCAAACAACTTTTATGGAGGTCACTATGTCAACAGACGAATCTTATGCCAAACTAAAACTGTTTGCCCTGAATTCCAATTTACCGCTGGCTAAAAAAATTGCGCAGCGGGTGGGAATTCCACTCGGTAAAAGTTCTGTCAAGCGCTTTAGTGATGGTGAAATTCAGATTAATATCGAAGAAAGTATCCGTGGTGCGGAGGTCTTCGTTGTTCAGTCAATCTCAGAACCAGTCAATGATACGATTCTGGAATTGTTGATTATGATTGATGCCTTGCGTCGTGCGAGTGCCAGTCAAATTAATGTCGTCATTCCGTACTATGGGTATTCGCGTCAAGACCGCAAAGCCCGGTCGCGGGAACCGATTACTGCGAAGTTAATTGCGACGTTGTTGGAAAAGGACCGTGCCAGTCGGGTTATCACAGTCGACTTACACGCTGCACAAATTCAAGGCTTCTTCGATATTCCAGTTGATCATTTATACGCGGCACCGTTGCTGGCAAGCTACTTTAAGGACCGGGGGATCACGGATAATTTGGTCGTGGTTTCTCCGGACCATGCCGGTGTTTCCCGTGCGCGGAAGATGGCTGAACTGCTCGGTGCGCCGATTGCAATCATCGATAATCGGCATCCAGATGATGATGAAATCGTGCCAAACAGTATTATCGGTGATGTCAAAGGCCGCATTGCCATCGTGATCGATGACATGATTGATACTGGGACGCGGTTCGACGTTTCAGCGGATGCCTTATCGCAAGCCGGTGCAGCGACTGTCTATGGCTGTGCGACCCATGCGATTTTCTCACAAGATGCTGTACAGAAACTGCAGGCTTCTAAGCTAGAAAAGGTCATCGTCACGGATACAATTCAGATTCCAGAGTCGAAGCAGTTTGATAAGTTGGTTCAGTTATCTGTTGGTCCATTATTGGGTGATGCAATTAGATTGATTCATGAGCAACAACCGGTCGATCGTTTATTTGACCCACGCATTTAATCTTAAAATTCAACGAACGTTAACGTCTTGATACGTTAACGTTTTTTTATTGGCCATTAATGATCTGACTGGGGCGGTTGACTGAGGCAAATGATTGCTTGTGAGCATCAAAACTAACTTTATGTTTATCCACATAAACGCGGCGGTGTCAATTGTTAAGCTCACGTTGGCATTGACAACTATTTTTCAAAATAACCGGATTGTTTTGTAAAAAAGTGAGTGATTCTAGTTTGTATTTTCTCAAATTGTGCTACAATAAAATTATGATTTGTAAAAGCAAATTAAGATTTTATTAATCTTATGCTGTCAGGCGTTTTTGTTACGATAACATTTGAAATCTAAGGAGTGAATTAAATGTCACAAGCACATACAACGGGCAAGGTCCTAGCCGGTACGGTTGGTGCCGTTGGTTTATTGCTTGCTACAGGCCAAGCTGCCAATGCTGCTTCAGTCACCGTCAAGGCCAATGACACGGTGTGGAGCCTCGCTCAAAAGCACGGCGTTTCCGTGCAAAGTATTGAAAAATTGAATTCGATTACTCGGTCTGATTCCAACATTGATTTAATCTATGTGGGTCAGAATTTACAGATTAGTGGGTCAAAAGCGACAACTAAGTCAGCGACGACTAAAACCGCAACTAAGGGTACATATACCGTTAAAGCAGGTGATAGTCTCTGGGCGCTAGCTGACAAGTACAATACTTCCGTCCATGCCCTCCAACAATTGAATAACCTCTCTGGTAATTTAATTTTGGTTGGTCAGAAGCTACAAGTACCAGGAGCAACGACCAAGACGACCGCTAAAACTGCGACGGCTGCTGCAACGACGTCCACGACGACGGCCAGCAGCGCTGCTAGCTCAAGTTCAACAGCCAGCGCTGCTTCCAGTTCAGCTACCAGTGTCAACAGCACGACAGTAAGTCAGGATACTGCCAGTGATGCTAGTTCGACTAGCGCAACGAGTGCATCAAGCTCATCGACGTCTACGACTGCCACGGCTACTTTAAAGGCGGTTGCGACGAGTGCCAGTGTTGATACTGACACGACCACTGCAACCAGTGCGAGTGCATCAAGTGCTGCTACTAGCTCATCAACAACTAGTCAGAGCACGTCTTCAAGCACTTCAGCTGCCAGCCAAAGCTCGTCAACTGCCAGCCAGAGTTCTTCATCAGCTGCTAGCTCAACCGCAAGTAGCCAAAGTGCAACGAGCTCGACCAGTAGTAGTAGTAGTGCTGCTAGCTCAACAGCATACAATGCTGCAGCAATCACTAGCGCTGCCACTAGTTCAAGTACGACCAGTCATCAAGCAACTGCAAGTTCAACGACTAGTGCGGCTAGTGAAAGCTCATCAGCTGCAACTTCATCAAGCACTACGAGTCAGAGTAGTTCATCAGCTGCCACGAGTAGTGCAAGCAGTAGCACGGCAACCACGACCAACACCAGCAGTAGTACTTCAACCACTACTTCAAGCGATTTAGCAACTGGTTCTGTGACTGGTTTAGCCTTGAAGCTGGCTAGTGCTAACATTCCTTATGTTTGGGGTGGCGCAAGTCTCTCAGGTATGGATTGTTCTGGATTAGTTTCCTATGTTTACCAACACGCAGCTGGGATTACGTTGCCACATAGTACGGTTGCTCAAGAATCATACGTGACGACTCATTCCGTAGCCGATGCGCAACCTGGCGATATCCTCTTCTGGGGAAGCCGTGGTGCCACTTATCACGATGCCATCTATATTGGTAACAACCAATACGTGGCGGCGCCAACTGAAGGTGAAAACGTGCAAGTTCAAACGATCAGTTCGTACTTCATGCCAAGTTTCGCCGGAACGGTTAAATAAGTTATTAAATACGAATAATCCGGACACTTGGTTGACTGAGTGCTCCGGATTATTTTTTTGATTTCATGATTTAAACTTACTAACAATTGTGGTATATTAATCTTGTCGTTTTTTTAGGATTAAAAATTTGATGGATAAATTTGTTCTAAGGAAGTGTTATCAGTGAGTAATCGTTTTGAAATTCTTGAAGAATATCAAGAAGCTAATACGGAACTTGATCATTTAAAGGCGTTAGCTGCGCGGCAGCAGGAACGCTCACGGGTTGTCACGATTTACCCGCATTTAAAGGAACGTGTTGGTCACTTATCTCGCAAATGTGAACAGCTGGATATGCTACTAGAGGCAATTAACGCTTCTGAAGACTAAACTGAAATTTGGACTGGTTAAATGGGGTTGTCCCGTTAGCCAGTCTTTTTGATTGGTTTTAGCGAACCGATTCTGTTGTCAGACAATGATATCGCGACATCATTGTCTAAGGAGCAACGCCAATAATGCAGCAGATATCACAGGGTGGGAACGTATCATTTTGACATTTATTGTGGGCATCAAATTGTCATAAATTATGATTAAAGCGTGCCAATTGTTTGGATTGCTGTTCGTCAGCCGATGCGCGTCCAATTCCGACCTCCAGGGCTGGCTGACAATTGCTGGAGCGTAGCCGACGTCGATTTGAACTCACGCAGAAACCCACTGCGCAATTTCAAATACGAGTCTTATTCTAAGCCGGAAGAAAGACACTTCCGACTAAGAATAATTTGGCTACTGAGCATTGTCCGGCGGGCCGGCCAGTCGGGAAGCCGCTCGAATGGCGGATGAACGGCCACCTATCTGGGTACAATTGACCACTGAATATTTAAGTGTCTGTACGATCAGGCTAGCTTGTATTCGACATCGATGATGCTTTATGGCATCTGAGTACTGCGAAAATTTCCTGAATGTTATTCACTAATTTCAATGGCAACGAATCTTTAAATTAGTCGATAAAATTATCTCTGTTTATGATTTGAGACTTTGTTATCGCAGGCAATTAGCGAAAATACTGACAATGTTCAGTATAGCTGTTGTCTCCGGCAATCGAATACGAGTATGGCAGCTTTCATCAGAAACTAGACTTACAGTTTAGTGCCAAAGTACTATTTACTAAGAATCAACGACCAATTCATTGAAAATTAAGTCCGCAAATGTCTGCCTTTCGAATACCATCCCGGCTTCCAGGTATTCTGGGCAAGGCCAAGTGGTGAAATTTCACTTAGCAAGCGTTTTGTGCTTGGTTAGTGAAAGACCAGTATTTAAGACGTGGTTTGTCTGCTTAAATCTGTGCCACCACGTTCCGGCCATTGCCCAGAATGCCTGGAAGCCGGCGTACGACGTCCCTCAAACAGCAGGTTTACGCTAACTCGCACTATTTCCAGCGGGTCTTAGCTGGCTGCTTTTGACTTTAAGGATTGGCACGTTTTAATCATAAGTCATGACAATTAAACCTGTACAACGTGGATATATGCACAGGAATGAGTATTAAACATGGTTCAAATAAAGAACAGCCTCCAATTCAAGGTCGAATTGGGGGCTGTTCTTTAAAACAATGTGTTGTAGCTAATGATGATCGTGAATACTCGTATCAATCCAGAACGGATAAGGGTGGGTCGAGAAATACAAATCATAGTTACGGTTGCCGATGATTTGTCCATCCATTTGGCCGATTTCGACGGAATTTACGCCTAAGTGCAAGTCGGCATTGCGGTAGTGGTGAACAAAGCGTGAATTTAAGTGGCGACCTCCTAACAGCAGTAGCAGGAATAGCCAAACAATTGTCCACCAGTGTGGTTCTTCAACGACGATTAATTCTAGTTGGTCGTCGTGTAGATTCGCCTGGGGAAGAATTTTGACGCCACCACCGAAATAGGGGATATTGGACACAGTGCAGAGAAAAGCGTGTCGATAATAGTCACGCTTCCGATTGACGTGCACGGTGAGCGGGAAGCCCTCCTGTTGGGAGTAGGCAGTCAACATATTGCTGAGATAGGACCAGCGTCCCAAACGGCCTTTCTGCTTACTACGGTTCGTATCGTCGACGATTTGCGCGTCGAAGCCCAGACCAACATTGTTTACAAAGTAGCGATGCTCATTTTTGAGCGTTTCATGATAGTAGCCGACATTTAATGTCCGTGGACGCATGTTATTGAGCACTTGTGCTAAGGCAATTTCAGGATCAGTGGCCATGCCCAGGCCCCGTGCAAAATCATTTCCAGAGCCACCTGGAATGTAGGCGATTGGAATCGGGTCTTGTTGTGGGACTTGCATGATACCATTCAGTGCTTCGTTGAGGGTGCCATCGCCACCGACAACTAAAATGACCGGGGTGATGTTCGGTCGACGCTGAATCGTTTTGACGTATTCCGCTGCGAGTCGGATCGTATGGCCAGCATATTCAGAAATCCGGTATTCAAAATGAATTTGGCGTTGCTCCAGAATGGGTTTGATGGTTTCCCAAACTTGTTTTCCATGGCCGGAACCAGCGAGTTCATTAATAATAATGTAGTATTCAGCAATCAAAGTTACACCTCGTATCAGTCTTACACCATAAAAAGCCGGAACAGGATCGTTCCGGCAAGTAGTTAGTTCATAATCAACATCGGTAGAATCATTGGGTGACGTTCAGTCTTATCAAATAAGAAACTTTGTAAGTCATCAATAATGGCATTCCGGATAGTCGCTTCAGTCGCTTTATCCGACTTCATCTTCCGTCTAATCGTGCGGAAAACGTGCCGCCGAGCTTCGTTGATCAAATCACCAGATTCGCGCATATAAACGAACCCGCGTGATAGAATATCTGGACCAGCTTGGATCTCTTTCTTCTTTAAGTTAATCGTTGCAACGACCACAACCAGCCCTTCTTCAGAGAGGACTTGACGGTCACGTAAAACAACGTTGCCGATATCGCCAATCCCAGACCCGTCCACATAAACGTCACCAGCGCCAAAGTGACCCGCAACGCGTGCGGAGTCTTTGGTGAAGGCGAGTACGTCACCGTTTTCGAGAATGAAACTGTGATCCAGCGGGACACCACATTGTTCGGCTAATTCCGTGTGAATCTTCAACATCCGGTATTCACCATGAATTGGCATGAAGAATTTAGGTTTCATCAACCGCAACATTAGTTTTTGTTCTTCTTGACCACCATGACCAGAGGTGTGAATATTATTCACTTTACCATGGATAACATTGGCCCCGGCTTCTTCAAGTTCGTTGATCACGTGGTTAACGCTGAGCGTGTTACCAGGAATTGGCGAACTGGAGAAGATAACGGTGTCACCAGGTTCGATTGAAATCTGCCGGTGGGTCCCGTTAGCAATCCGTGAGAGGGCGGCCATCGGTTCACCTTGAGAGCCAGTACACAAAATCATGACTTTATTAGCTGGCAGGGAACGCAAGTCGTTGGCATCGACCATCGCGTCATCCGGAATATAAAGATAGCCCAGCTCACGACCATTGACGATGGCGGCTTCCATACTACGCCCAAAGACTGCAATCTTACGGTGATGTTCTAGGGCGACTTGGGCTGCTTCCTGAATCCGTGAGATGTTGGAAGCAAAAGTGGCGAAAATAATGCGTCCTTCGACTTGTTCAAAAATGTGCCGAATAGATTGCGCCACCCAGCGTTCAGACTTCGTCCAGATTGGCCGTTCAGCGTTGGTACTGTCTGACATTAACGCCAGAACACCGCGTTCGCCAAGATGAGCCATCTTTTGAAGGTTCGGTGGCTGGTTGGTGATTGGTGTTAAGTCGAACTTGTAGTCACCAGTTTCCACAATCGTGCCAGGTGGGGTTTGAACTGCAATCCCCAAAGTATCCGGAATTGAGTGGGTGGTTCTGAAGAACGAGACCCGCGTTTTGCGGAATTTAAGCACCGTGTCCTCATTGATTTCATGGAGCTCCGTTGTCTTTAATAACCCGTGTTCCTCTAGTTTACCCTTGATTAAGGCCAAGGCTAGGGGGCCGGCATAGATTGGCACGTTGATCTGCTTTAATAGGAAGGGAATCCCACCAATGTGATCTTCATGACCGTGCGTAATCACTAAAGCTTTTATTTTTTGCTGATTTGCAACTAGATAAGAATAATCTGGAATGACGTAATCAATTCCGAGAAGTTCGTCTTCTGGGAATTTGATACCGGCATCGATCAGAATAATCTCGTCTTGAAATTGGATACCATAAGTATTTTTCCCAATTTCTCCTAAACCGCCGACTGCAAAAACAGCGGTTTCGTTATTTTTGACGTTTAAACGTTTCATTTATTGAACTCCGTTAGGTGATACTCTGGATTTTTTTGTTCGTAATCCAAGAAGTTACCTTCTAACGGTTCGATAAATTCGATATTGTGATCCGTATTATCTTCCACTAAGGTCCGCGCCTGAACTTCGGTCTCAGCTTCGAGATACAAAGATTTGGTCGTTTCCCGTTGTGGGTTCCGTTCTTTGGTTTCTTGGTAGTAGACTTTGTAAATCATTCGTAAAACTCCTTAATATAAACAAGATTTATTCAGATGCAAAGTGATCTGAATAGATAGCAAAAATAAAAGTTTGATCCGTACACCAGGTTGTGTAAACACAACAATTATCTTACATTTTAGCATAATTTCAGATGGGTGTATACAATGTTAACTTTCTACAAAATTGAAGTGACAAAAAGAAAATTTTTTTATGAAACATGCTATGCTAAACATAAGCAAAAAGATTGAAAATTCCTAAAATTGTGAACGAATATACAAAAAAAGAATCGAGGTGTCGGGATGCAAACGTGGCTAACAATTATTGGTGGCGTGCTGATTGCAGTGATTGTTTATGAAGTCTTGCGCCGCCAAGTCTTAAAACGTGCGGCTTTGAAAATCAGGCGGGGTGGTCAACGCGTCGCGGATCAGGCCATGGCAGCGGCTTTTAAGGTGCTGGCAAATACGATGACTGTGCAGGAGGTGGCTGGTGCAATCCATTCGACACCGGTCGCAGATGTCTGGGGCCGGGGCGTGATGGCATTCGAGTACGTACTGGATGCACCAGGGATGGTTGCCGCCGATTTGCCAGAAGTTCGTCGGTTGTTTAATAATCAATTACAAGTTTATGCTAAGAGCAATCAAGTGGTGGCGTTTCAAAATGCGGGGCCAGCGTTACGGGTCACGGATGCCTGGCTGCGCAGTGGTCAATTGCACTTGGACATTGCGTATTTAATGAATGAAGCGACATTAGAATATTTAGAGGATCTACGCCGATTAGATCCGAGTACAGCAAAAAAGCAGTCCTGATCACACTCAGGACTGCTTTTTTAACACACTCATTAAGAAATGAGTACTAAGTCATCGTCAGCTGCAAAGGGGTTTGCTTCATTGATGTGGTCGTAGAATAAAATCCCATGCAAATGGTCGATTTCGTGCTGGCAGACGATTGCCGGATAGTTCTTCAGGCGAATTTTCTTCTGCTCACCGGCCATATTATAGTAACGAAGTGTGATCCGGTCGTGGCGAATCACGTAGCCGGAGATATCCCGGTCAACGGATAAGCAGCCTTCACCCTCAGTTAACGCCCCGGGTTGAACTGAATGGCTAATGATGACAGGGTTGATGATGACGTCCTTGAAGACTGGTTCGTCATCTTCGTTTTCACTAGGAACAAGCACTGCCGCCATTTGTTCAGAGACGTCAACTTGCGGCGCAGCTAAACCAACACCGGCACGTAGACCATATTTTTTGGCCAATTCAGGGTCTTGGCTGTTTTCTAAGTATTCCATCATGTCGCGCGCCAACTTTTGGTCAGCTTCACTTAATGGGAATTTAACGGGTTTTGCTTCCGCGCGTAACGTGTGATTACCTTCGCGGATAATGTCGCGCATTTTAATCAATTTCAATTACCTCCAAAATTAAGATCGCGCAATTTACACTTAGTATTTAGTTTAGCATACACGACAATTAAAAAGTAGCGTCACCTATGAAAAGAATGAAAACAAAAAAACTGACAAATTAAATAGTTCACAATCATCTTGCGAAAAAAAGCCGGTTCCACGCTCTTTGGAAGGGCTTGCAAAAGATGAAATGCAATGGTAAATTAGACTTGTAATTATGAAAACGATTACGAACGCGGCATATCGTGCTCGTTCGTACGTTCATGAAAGGGATGTGTCATTTATGGACAACGAAAAACCAATTGTTGATTTTGGTGCGATCCGGGATGCACTTGGGAAAGACTTTGAACCCGTGCAGGTGATGGATGGTCAAGCTAAAGTAATCAAACCAGAAATTGTCTCTAAATATTCAAACGAGCAACTTGTTGAATTCTTTAAACTAATGTTATGGGAACGGACGTTACACCAACGTTCGAATGCTTTGACACGGCAAGGCCGGTTGGGTTTCTATGCACCAACGGAAGGTCAAGAAGCCAGTGAAATGGGTAGCAATTCTGCGATGAAGAAGACTGACGTGTTAATGCCAGCCTATCGTGATATCCCACAGTTGATTCAACACGGGCTCCCCGTATACAAAGCCTTCTTATGGTCACGGGGTCACGTACTTGGCAACGAATATCCAGAAGATTTCCATGCGATGCCACCACAGATCATCATTGGTGCTCAGTATGTTCAAGCTGCTGGGGTTGCGCTTGGTATCAAGAAGAATAGTACGGAAGACAAAGTTGCCTACACATACACCGGTGATGGTGGGACGTCGCAAGGGGACTTCTATGAAGGCATGAACTTTGCCGGCGCCTTCCAAGCACCTGCAGTGTTCATTGTTCAAAATAACGGTTACGCGATTTCAGTGCCACGTCGCAAACAAACTGCTGCCAAGACTTTGGCACAAAAAGCGGTTGCTGCGGGTATCCCAAGCGTTCAAGTTGATGGGATGGACTTTTTAGCAGTTTACGAAGTCACCAAAGCAGCACGTGAATACGCCGCTGCCGGCAATGGCCCAGTGATGATCGAAACCTTGACTTATCGTTTCGGACCACATACTAACGCGGGTGATGATCCTAAGCGTTACCGGACTAAGGATGAAGAACAACCATGGTTCGATAATGATCCATTGATTCGTTACCGCAAGTATCTGACCGATCAAGGTGTTTGGTCTGAAGATCAAGAAAACGAATACGTTGAACAAGTTAAAGAAGATATTAAAGCCGCTGTAAAACAAGCGGATGAAGCACCAAAGCAAAAAATGACCGAATTCTTGGGGAATGTCTTTGAAGAACAACCACAAAACATTCAACAACAAATTACGGAATTCCAAGCAAAGGAGTCGAAGTAACATGTCAAAGAAAACGTATATCCAAGCGATCACCGATGCACTTCGATTAGAACTCGGGTCGGACGAAAAGACCTTGGTTTTTGGTGAAGATGTTGGTAAAAACGGTGGGGTTTTCCGGGCAACCGATGGCCTCCAAGCCGAATTCGGCGAAGATCGGGTTTTCGATACTCCTTTAGCAGAATCTGGTATTGGCGGCTTATCAATTGGGCTAGCCTTAGAAGGATTCCGGCCAATTCCTGAAATTCAATTCCTTGGGTTCATTTTTGAAACCTTAGATTCAATTGCCGGCCAGATGTCACGGGAACGTTTCCGGACTGGCGGCACTCGGCACATGCCAATCACCATCCGTTCACCATATGGTGGTGGGACGCACACTCCAGAAATGCATGCGGATTCATTGGAAGGCTACCTGGCTCAAATCCCAGGATTACGGGTGGTCACACCATCTAATCCATATGATGCCAAGGGCTTATTGATTTCATCAATCCGTAACAATGACCCCGTCTTCTTCTTGGAAAACTTGAAGTTATACCGGTCAATGAAGGCGGATATTCCTGATGAAGCCTACACAGTACCGTTAGATAAAGCTAATGTTGTTCGTGAAGGAACGGACATTTCCTTAATTGCTTACAGTGCTCAAGTTAATCAATCACTCAAGGTTGCTGAAAAGCTTGAAAAAGAAGGTATTTCAGTTGAAGTGGTCGACTTACGGACTTTGTCTCCTTTAGATGAAGAAACGATTCTAAAATCCGTTCAAAAGACGGGTCGCGCAGTTGCCATTCAAGAAGCACAACGTCAAGCTGGGATCGCAGCCAACGTTGCTTCGCTGATTGCTGAAAAGGGCGCCTTATACTTGAGTGCGCCAGTCGGCCGTGTTTACGCTCCTGATACGGTTTATCCATTCGGGTTAGCTGAAGACGATTGGCTACCTGCTGAAGACGAAATTGAAGCAAAGACCCGCGAAATCTTGAACTACTAAGCAAGACGCGACATCGAAAAACAGTCACCTGAGACTGTCAGGAAAGGAAGTTATCCAATGGCTTACGAGTTTAAATTACCAGAGCTTGGTGAAGGCCTTGAAGAAGGCGAAATTGCATCATGGCTCGTAAAACCTGGTGATGAAGTCAAAGAAGACGATTCTCTAGTTGAAATTCAAAATGATAAATCAGTGGAGGAATTACCTTCTCCAGTGAGTGGTAAAGTGATCGATATTTTAGTTCCAGAAGGTGAAACTGCCAAGATTGGTGACGTTATCGTAACAATCGATGACGGTTCTGGCGATGCGGCACCCGCTGCTAAAGCGGATGAACCAGCAGCGGCTGAAGCTGCCCCTACTGCAGACACTAGTTCGGCCCCTGCTGAATCAGCAGCACCAGCGCAACCAACTGGCACCCCGGCTGCTGGAGATCCTAACAAACGGGTCTTGGCAATGCCATCTGTTCGTCAATATGCGCGTGATAAAGATATTGATATTACCTTAGTGACCCCAACTGGTGCTCACGGTCAAATCACGAAGCAAGATATTGATAATTACACTGGCGCACCAACGGCTACTGGTGCTAAGCCAGCAGCGGCTCCTGCCGAAACTGCACCCGCAGAATCAGCAGCACCAGCACCAACGCCAGTTAAACCGTACGTTTCAGATACACCAGAATTAGAAACTCGCGAAAAGATGACCCCAATTCGGAAAGCAATTTCTAAAGCGATGGTCAACAGTAAGCATACGGCGCCACATGTTACCTTATTTGATGAAGTCGAAGTGAGTGCCTTGATGGCTCACCGGAAGAAGTACAAGCAAATTGCGTTAGATCGCGATATTCATTTGACCTTCTTGCCATACTTCGTTAAAGCCTTAGTTGCAGTGCTGCAACAATTCCCAGAATTAAATGCATCAATTGACGATGCTAATAAGGAAATCGTTTACAAGCACTACTTCAACATTGGGATTGCGACCGACACCGACCGTGGCTTGTTAGTACCAAATATCAAGCATGCTGAAGGCAAAGGACTCTTTGCAATTGCCAAGGAAATTACCGACAATACGCAAAAAGCATACGACGGTAAGTTGAAGGCCAACGAAATGAGCGGTGGCTCAATTACGATCAGTAATATTGGGTCAATTGGTGGCGGCTGGTTCACGCCAGTTATCAACCAACCAGAAGTTGCAATCCTCGGGGTCGGCCGGATTGGTAAAGAACCATACGTTAATGACGACGGTGAAATCGTGGTTGGTAAGATGCAAAAGTTGTCACTCAGTTTTGACCACCGTTTGATTGATGGGGCGACTGCACAACGGGCCATGAACTTATTGAAACAATTGCTACATGATCCAGAATTACTTTTGATGGAAGGATGAGGTCAGAATGGTTGTAGGAGATTTTGCTGAAGAACGCGATACAATGATCATCGGCGCAGGCCCTGGGGGTTACGTCGCTGCGATTCGGGCCGCGGAACTCGGCCAAAAAGTCACCGTGGTTGAAAAGGAATATATCGGTGGTGTCTGCCTTAACGTTGGCTGTATTCCATCAAAGGCTTTGATCAGCGCTGGACATCGGTTCCAAGAAGCTAAGGATAGCAAGATTTTTGGAATCAAGAACATCCAAGACCCAATCTTGGACTTCAAGGTCACTCAGGATTGGAAGGACCATCAAGTGGTGGACCGTCTAACCGGTGGGGTCGAAATGTTGCTTAAAAAGCACAAAGTAGAAGTTGTCCGTGGTGAAGCTTACATGCACGATAACCATACGTTGCGGGTCATGAATGGTGACCATACTGGACAAACGTACAAGTTTAAACATTTGATTATTGCAACGGGTTCACGCCCAGTTGAAATTCCTGGGTTTAAATTCAGTGGTCGAGTAGTCGATTCTACTGGCGGTTTGAACTTACCAGAAGTACCAAAAGAATTAGTTGTTATCGGTGGGGGCTACATCGGCTCTGAATTAGCCGGTGCTTATGCCAACCTTGGTGCCCATGTGACGATTCTTGAAGGTACCCCACAAATCTTGCCAAACTTCGAAAAAGACATGGTCAAGCTCGTCTTGAACAGCTTTAAGAAGAAAGGGGTCGACGTCATCACTAATGCGATGGCTAAGAACTCTGAACAAGATGATAGCGGTGTAACGGTGACGTACGCTGTCGACGGTAAGGAAACTGAGATTCACGCTGATTACGTGATGGTTACCGTTGGTCGGCGGCCAAATACCGATGACATGGGCTTGGAATACACGGATGTTAAGCTCACAAAACGGGGCTTGATCGAAGTCGACGAACAAGGCCGGACTGCTGCTGAAGACATTTATGCCATTGGTGACATCGTTGCTGGTGCTGCCTTAGCACACAAGGCCTTTGCAGAAGCAAAAGTCGCTGCCGGTGCCATTAGCGGCAAGAAGACAGCCAATGACTACGTTTCGATTCCAGCGGTCTGCTTTACAGATCCTGAATTGGCAACGGTCGGAATGACGAAGGCGGATGCTGAAGCAGCTGGCTTACAAGTCAAAACGTCGAAATTCCCATTTGCTGGGAATGGTCGGGCCATCTCATTGAACTCGATGGATGGGTTCTTCCGCTTGGTAAGTACCAAGGATGAAGGAACCATCGTCGGTGCTCAAATTGCCGGTCCTGGTGCAAGTGACTTGATTTCTGAACTGAGTGTTGCGGTCAATGGTGGTATGAACGTTGAAGACCTTGCTTTGACGATTCATCCACACCCAACCTTAGGTGAAGTTGTCCAAGAAGCCGCGGATGAAGCGATGGGTTACCCAACGCATATCTAAATAATGACTGAAAGTTTGAGGTGCAAGCCTCAAACTTTTGTTTTACATAGCATTAGTCGCGGCTGAACACTATCGTCAGAACAACCTGGCAGGTGTTGCAGACTGAATCGTGATAAAATGGGAGATCCATCAACCGGATGGACCCATGCGTGAACAGTGAATAATTCGATTAAGCTCGTATGACGTTGGCCAATTTGGTGTGAATGATGATTCAAACGTGCCAATTGTTTGGCTTACTGTTCGTAATCCGATGCGCGTCTTAGTCCGACTTCCGGGGCCGGCTGACAACGCTGGAACAGGGCGGACATCGATTTGAACTCACGCAGAAACCCACTGCGCAATTTCAAATACGAGTCTTCTTCTAGCCCGGGAACCCCACCCGGACAAGAAGAATTTCGCCCTTGAGCATTGTCAGCCGGCCCCTCCAGTCGGGAACCCGCTCGAATGGCAGATGAACGACCACCTACTTTGGTGCAATTGACCACTGAATGTTAGGAGACAGATCCTTCGAGCAAACTTTTGATCGATATTCGATGATACTTTATGGCGCTTTAATACTGAGAAGGTTACCGAATATGATTCACAAAATCCACGGCCGCTAGTCTTGAATTTAGTCGATAAAATTGCCTTCGTTTATAGTTTCTGACTTTGCCATCTCAAACGGCCAAAGAAAATTCTGACAATTTCAGTGAAACTGCTGGTTAGAAGTTCTAAAGCATGGGTCAAAATGGTCAGCTATTGTTTAAAACCAGCCTTACAGTTGACTATCAAAATGACCGTGGGTTAAGAACCAACGACTAATTCAATAAAAAGTTGAGTCCGCAAATGTTCGCCTTTCGAATAGTGTCCCGGCCGGAAGGCATTCGGGGCAAGGCCAAGTGGTGAAATTTCACTTAGCAAGCGTTTTTGGCTTGGTTAGTGAAAGACCAGTATTTAAGACGTGGGTTGTCGGCTTAAATCTGCGTCCACCACGTTCCGGCCATTGCCCAGAATGCCTGGAAGCCGGCGTAGGAAGCATCTACCACAGAAAGTTTACGGTAACTCGCACTGTTTCCAGCGGGCCTCAGCTGGCTGCATTTGAACTCAGAAAATAGCACGTTTTAATCATTATTCATGACAAATCAAGAAGTACAATGCGTCATTAAGTGAAATGAGTCACGCGTTATTGGGAAGATTTTGCGTAATTATTAGATATTCGGGCCAAACTTTTATCAGTAAATGGTCTACACTGTGGTAGGTCGGCAGCGAGCGGGGAATGTGACCTGAACTCGGATTGGGCTAGCGTTAATGTTACAAAATGGTAAGCTTTTTGTTAACATTTACTTGAATTCGTTGACAGCTCAGGTACAATTATTAGCGAAGGTTGGAGGGATTAAAATGATCAATACAGTTATTATTCGGGGATTATTCGAGTTCGTACAACAATTGATCTTGGTTGCGATTGCTAAGGATTTACCAATTAAGTTGGTTGTCGCGACGCAAGCGGATGAAGCGCCACGTTATCAGGCGCTCATCACGGCTAGTTTGACTTGTCGTCAGTTTACTTTAGATGCACAGCTCAAACCAGACTATTCACAAGCCGATAGTTTAATTATTGGAAATTTAGTGCCACTGGCTGCCGATGGTGATGCTAGTGGTGATTTAAAGGCGACCTTGCCATTATTCCGGTCGTTTGTTAACGATGCAATGGGTGCCGGTTTTAACGGTAAAATTGTGTTGGCAGGTAGTAATGACGCCGTATTAAGTGTACTCGCTGCCAAGTTTAGTGGCATTGACCACTCCAAAGTCATTGGTGTTGGTACCTTGCCACAGAGTCGCTTGTTGGAACAGCTTCTTCGGCAACAATTGAGTGTTGGGCCGGCTGATGTCCGGGCGTTTGTTGTTGGAACTGCAGCTGCCCACTTGATTTCTTGGAGCCGCTCGTATATCGGTCCGGCGCCAGTGATGACCTACTTGGCCAACCAAGATATTAGTTTTGGGATGGATGAGATGACGGCTGCGACTGATCAAATCGATGACGCGACGATGATTACTAATCAGACTCTGAGTGTGTTAGCATTAGTACAGATACTCAACGCGTTTTATGCGCAGACGCCCTTCATTGGGACGGTGACTAATATTCAAGCGAGTGGCGATGATGACCAGCTGGTTGGACTGTCCTCACCCGTGCTGATTAGTGCCAATGGTCTTAAACGGATGGCAGATATGGTCTTGTCCGATGAGGAGCAAAAAGAATATGCTGAGATTGCGGGACAGGTTCGTGAAGAGCTAGCCCGGGTCACGGCAGGGGAGTTGGATGAAGATGCCAAAGCACAGTGATAATTATCAATATCCGCTTGATGAAACGTGGACGACGGCTGATATCATCAAGGTGACGACTTTCTACCAGGCAATTGAAGCGGCAAATGAAAGCTCGATTGCAACGGCGGAGTTATTAGCGGCGTATGATGATTTCAAGACGGTCGTTCCGGCGAAATCTGAAGAAAAGCGACTCTCACGTGATTATGAAGCCGCTTCAGGTTATCGGATCTATCAAACGATGCAAGCCGCACGAGCAACCAATAAGCAACGATTTCAATACCGAGACTAGGTGACCAATGTGCAAACGAATGTTGTGAAACAGTTGAATGATGCCATGCAGACGGTGATGCGAACGGCACGTGAGCAGGTCTTGGCTAAGATGGGGAACAAGTTAACGGTGGCGGAAAAAACCAGCCGACGAGATTTAGTGACCAATGTTGATCATAGTAACGAAGATTTTTTGATCAGCCAAATTCGTCAACTAGATCCCACAGCTCATATTTTGGCCGAAGAGGGTACTGGCGACCGAGTCACTAGCATGGCCGGGCACGTCTGGATCGTGGATCCCATTGATGGCACGATGAATTTTGTCCATCAACGCAATCATTTTGCGATGATGGTTGGGTTCTATGTTGATGGTGAGCCAACCTTGGGCTATATTTACGATGTGATGGCCAATAAACTCTATGCTGGCGGTCCGCAGCTCGGTGTGACACTGAACGGTGAGCCGATGAAGTCGCCAGCTGATGCCGACCTAGCAGATGGCCTGTTTGGTGCCAGTGCACCACTGCTCATTCAAGACCGGTTTAATATGCAAGCAATCGTGGCTGCTTCCTTAGGGCCACGCATCATGGGTAGTGCCGGTATTCAAATCAGTCAAGTGCTGGCAGGGGAATTGATTGCCTATCTTTCATACTTGCGACCATGGGATTTTGCGGCTGGTCGCGTACTAGCGGAAACACTGGGGTTGGTGGTCACAACTCTTGACGGCAGTCCGGTTGATATGTTATCATCGGGTGCTGTACTGATAGCGACAAAACGTGCACAACGTTCAATTTTGGCAATCGTCTAGTAAGTAGTGGGACTGTGACCCATATGTCACAGTTTTTTTATGTCAATGGATGAAAACCACTGAAAGCGCCGTTACGGCCGATTCAGGTCGCAGTCATGACTTGATAGTAACGGCAGATTGTATTAATATATGTAAGATTTCTGCTATCGAGGATAGTGAGAATTTTGAAGGATGAAAGGAAGATCAATTTTGAAATTTAGAGATGATATCCGCAACATTGCCATTATTGCCCACGTTGACCACGGTAAAACGACGTTGGTTAACGAAATGCTTAAACAATCGGATACCCTTGACGAACACGTCCAGATTGATGATCGGGCGATGGACACTAATGCCATTGAAAAGGAACGCGGTATCACGATCCTTTCGAAAAACACGGCCGTACGTTACGGCGACAAGCAAATCAACATCCTGGATACCCCAGGACATGCCGACTTCGGTGGTGAAGTTGAACGTATCATGCGCATGGTTGACGGGGTGTTACTCGTCGTTGATGCGTTTGAAGGAACGATGCCCCAAACTCGGTTTGTGTTGAAGAAAGCTTTGGAACAACACTTAACACCAATCGTAGTGATTAACAAAATCGACCGTCCTGGTGCCCGTCCTGAAGAAGTGGTTGACGAAGTGCTTGACCTCTTCATCGAACTTGGCGCGGACGAATCACAATTAGACTTCCCAGTAGTTTATGTTTCAGCCTTGAACGGGACTTCTAGTTACGAATCAGATCCTGCTAAGCAGGAACACACGATGAAACCAATCTTTGATACCATCATCAAGACGATTCCATCACCAATCGATAACTCTGACGAACCATTACAATTCCAAGTGGCCCTATTGGACTACAACGATTATGTTGGTCGTGTCGGAATTGGTCGGGTCTTCCGTGGGACGATCAAAGTCGGCGACAGCGTTTCAGTTATGAAGCTCGACGGTAGTAAGAAGAACTTCCGGGTCACTAAGTTATTCGGGTTCTTCGGATTACAACGGTTGGAAATCGACGAAGCCCATGCCGGTGACTTAGTTGCAGTTTCTGGGATGGAAGACATCAACGTTGGTGAAACGGTTGCTGATTCAGCAAACCCTGAAGCTTTACCGATCTTGCGGATTGATGAACCAACTTTACAAATGACTTTCGGAACCAACTCCTCACCATTTGCTGGTAAGGAAGGGAAGTTTGTGACGGCGCGTCAACTTGAAATGCGGTTGAAGGCCGAACTTGAAACTGATGTTTCGTTACGGGTCGACGACACTGACGAACCCGGTTCATGGGTCGTTTCAGGTCGTGGTGAATTGCATTTGTCAATCTTAATTGAAACGTTACGGCGTGAAGGTTATGAATTACAAGCTTCCCGTCCAGAAGTTATCTATCGCGAAATCGATGGCAAACGTTGCGAACCATTTGAATCTGTTCAAATCGATACGCCAGACGAATACACTGGTTCAATTATCGATACCTTATCGAAGCGTAAAGCTGAAATGAAGAACATGGAAAGTACTGGTAACAACCAGACTCGGTTGACCTTCTTAGCACCTTCACGGGGCTTGATCGGTTACTCCACTGAATTCCTTTCATTGACGCGTGGATATGGGATCATGAACCATACCTTCTCTGAATACTTGCCAGTTATTCCTAACTGGAACCCAGGTCGTCGGAATGGTGCCTTAGTTTCAATCAACCAAGGTAAGACGACGACGTATGCAACGATGGGGATTGAAGACCGGGGAACGATTTTTGTCGACCCAGGTACTGAAGTCTATGAAGGGATGATTGTTGGTCAAAATAGCCGTGAAAATGATATTTCGGTTAACATTACCAAGGGTAAGAACATGACCAACGTGCGTTCTTCTAACAAGGACTTGACGGCGACAATCAAGACGCCAACTCATTTAACGTTGGAAGAATCACTTGAATTCTTGAACAGCGACGAATTCTGCGAAATCACGCCAGAACACGTTCGTTTACGGAAACGTATCTTGAACACGAACTCACGTGAAAAAGAAGCCAAGAAGCGGAAAATGAACAAGTAATTTTCAGCTAACTAACACGCTCTCCAAATCGGGGAGCGTGTTTTTTCGGCTCAACATGTCATGTGGGTTCAGCGGTAAGCGGGACTGACGCGGCATTCGGACTAGCGTGGGTGATTTAGGCGCCTTGTCAAGTGCAGTTAGAGAATTCGGATGGGCTATCAATTGGTCTAGGTGTTTTTTTGGTGACCGTCAACAAGCCGCTGTCCCTTGATTATGTTCGTTTACATGGAAATAAATGATTGATTATTTGTTATTGAGAGTATAATATTGGTTTATAGAATGAAACCTGTTTGTAGGTCATCATTACTAGGATTGATGATGAACCTAATCAGTGCTTTGGAGGTGTGACCGGTGGTGCCGTTGTCAATCAGTCGGTGAGCGCCAAAGCGAGTACCAGCGTGACCATCGATGGAAAGATGAGTGATTGGGATAGTGCCAATTTGACAGAAGGCTATAACGGTTATACCGCGTTGGCCAGTCAGGGTAAGTACGTCGATGTGTACGTCAAGATGAAGAATGGTCAAGTCCCGGGTTATGGGGACTATAACTTCAAAATCGATGGTAAGACTTACTACGTTTGGTCAAGTAATATCCCGAGTTCCGTTAGTTCGGGAAGTGTCAAATCATTCACGCTGACTGGGGGCAAGTGGAATGATGGTACCCAGTATGGGACGGTCGGTACTGGTTATGTCACGAATGATGGCCACCATAATTATGCCGAGTTTCAAGTTGATTTGACCAAGTTAGGGCTAACGTCGACGGCCAGCGGCAAGGAAATTACCATGGCGAACCCGAATATTGGTTCTGACAGTGCCACAACGACTGCGGGGACCATCACTGATTCGACGAGTACGTCATCAGCTAGTTCATCGAGTGCTGCCTCAAGTTCAAGTACGGCAAGCAGTTCTACTTCGAGTAGCACCACAACGAGCAGCACGAGCACCACTAGCAGTTCGGCAGCGGTCGGTTCCAACGGTGTCGTCAGTGATAAGTCGGAGTCAGCGTCCAAGGCGTCGTCCACGACTAACAATGATGCCAATAATGATAACGATAATTTGAACATCACGATCGATGGCAAGTTTAATGATTGGAAAAATGTCAGTTTGACAGAAGGCTATAACGGCTATACCGCCATGGTCAGCGACGGTAAATATGTGTACGTCTACGTGAAAATGAAATACGGGCAGGTACCAGGGTATGGCGATTATAATTTTGATATTAGTGGTCAAAATTACTACGTTTGGTCTGGTGATATGCCAAGTTCGCAAGCTGATGGGGCGGTCAAGGCCGTTTCCTTCACAGGTGGTAAATGGAACGAAGGTAGCCAGTACGGCACCGTTGGCAATGGCTACGTGGCTCAAGACGGCTCGCATTCCATTGCTGAATTCAAAGTTGATTTGAGTAAGTTTAACTTATCGACAATGACTGGCCAAACGATTACGATGTATAATCTGAATATTGGTGATAAGAAAGTAACGGTGGCTGGTGGTTCAACTGGCCCTTATTTGATTTCTGGTGTTGGCGTCGTCATCGTCGCCTGGGGCTACTTCAAGCTCCGGAAACGGCATCAGCTCAAGCCAACTGATACGCCGAAGATTCAAAAATAAGGCGTTCATAACAAATGAGTTTACTGACACGAGTGAAACTGCCGACCATTAGTGTTGTATCGTGGTCGAGAAGTGAATTAATAGGACTGATATACGATGAATCTTAAGATTCTCCTAGGAATAGTAATATGGTTATATGGACTGTCAGTGCTCAAAAGAGCTCGGCTATCAGCTTTCTACTTTATTGTGGGAAGCGCCGGGCTCTTTTTTATTCTAACGGCGATTAGTCGCCCGTACTGGGTCTGGTTCTTTACGCACGCGGTGATTCACGGCGTGGCCCTTTTTACGGAATTGACTAACTGGGGTCAGATTATGTTCAAAATGGGACTGATTTATATCAATAACGTTGGTAATCCAGTTATTATGTCGATCGATTATGAGTGCTCTGGCATCATTGAAACGTGTGCTTTCGTTTCGTTGGTGGTCTTTTATCCGGCTTACCAGCGACGTGAAAAGGTCTTTTATGGCGTATTTGGACTGCTTTATATTTACCTGATTAACGTGCTTCGTTTAAATGTGGTGATTACAATCGTCCATTTCGGCGGTGGGGAAGCCTTTTTCCTAGCACATTCGGTGATTGGCCGCTTAATTTTTTACGTGTTGGTGATCGTGCTGTACTACAACGTCTTCACGTATTCACAACTGGCACGAGGATTGTATCAACAGGTTGCTGATTGGAGGGATCGTTTACGGTGATGTATTGGCTAAACTTGGCGTTGACCAGGATGGGATTTTGGATTACGTGGGCATTGATTCCCATCGTTGTCGAAATCATCCCGTCAATCGTTTCGACTGCTAAATTGATGCATCGTCAGCGCCGGATGCCGAAACTTAAAGCACCGCAAAAATGGTCCTGGGTGACCATTATTGTTCCGGTTTATAATTCTGAGGACACTTTATTTGATTGTATTCGTTCGATTGATCGGCAGACGTATCCGAAACAGGCGATGCAGATTATTTTAGCGAATAATCAGAGTACTGACGATAGTTTTGGCGCGTATGCACGGGTCCAAGATGCCTTTCCTAACTTATTTTTACGCTATGTTAATACGGATAAGGGGAAGGCACGGGCACTGAACGCGGCGATTTATGAGCGTATTGGGAGTTATGTAATTAATATTGATAGTGACGGCCTGCTGGAACCAAACGCGGTAAAAAATATGGTCTTACGTTTTGAGAGTGACAACAGTATCGCGGCAATGACAGGCGCCGTACTGCCTCAGCGCCAACTCGTGCAGCAAGTGTCCGGATGGTGGCACCGACTGCTAGCTAAAAATGAGTATTACGAGTACGCGCAGGCCTTCTTATCTGGCCGGACGATTGAATCTTTTCGGGACCAATTATTTACGATGTCCGGTGCGTTCTCTGCGTTTCGACGGGAAGTCTTGATGGAAACTTTTCTGTATGATACCGACACGATTGGTGAGGATACCGATATGACGTTTCAGATTCGGACTCGTTTGGGCAAAAAAGTCGTGATTTGTGCGAATGCCATTTTCTACGTGGAACCAATTTCCGGCTTTGCGGAACTCTATACCCAACGTCAGCGCTGGCAACGCGGTGAACTGGAAGTGGCTCAAAACTACATGGCACAAACGGCGAGTCTCAGAGGCTTTTTCAAGGATTTTCTGGTACGGCGGATCATGATTGACCATACGTTTACGTTTCCACGGATGATTTGGACGTTTGCGACACTTGTCTTGATTGCGTTTGGTTATTCAACGCTGGTCGTGGGCTTGTCCTACCTACTCATCTATGGGCTATACGTGCTGGTAGGTGTGATTAACTTTATCAGCGCGGGGATTCTTTTGAAGCCGTATCCGGCTGAACGACGTTTTTACTCACGTCTATGGTGGTTGACTTTGACGCTGCCCATATACATGTTTTTGACCGGCTGGATCCGTTTGGTCGGCGTTATCAATGCGATGACGACCCATGCGACTTGGCGGATGCGAGGTTTTTCTGAAGAGTGGCACCAACTCATCGCGGTTTTACGTGATGATCGGCAAACGGTTCGCGATTATTATCGGCAGCGCCGCAAAGAAAAGTAACGGCGTCTCGTGTCGGTACCTGGCCGGGGATGATATTTAGCGAGATGGAAATGGGGGTGGTGTTGCATGAAAAATTACTTTTATCGGTTTAGTCACACGACAATCAGCGTGATTTGGTGGATTCTATTTGGCTTGACGTTAGTATTTGCGGTGACGTCACCCAATATCATTCTGGGCGACAATGCGACGTTTGGGACCAGTACAACGATGCTAACGACTAGTTTGATCATTGCAATCGTGGCGGTGGTTATCTTAAACGCCACTTATCCCCGAATCCACCGTTGGTTCGTGACGGGCTTCGTGACCCGCCAGCTCTGGACAGCAAGTGGACTACTCGCGTTAGTAGTGATTGGACAAATTATCTTCGTCACGTTTGTTCATCCCGTCAGTGGTTTTGATGCCGGCATGTTGCACTATGCAGCGACTAGCGCCAAACACGTCCAAGAAGTCGGGGTGACGGCCTATTATAGTCTCAACCAAAATAACATGCCAATCATGTTATTGATGCATTGGCTGTCAGAAGTGACAGGGCAGACTTCGTGGCAATTTTTTGATTATTTGACGTTGTTGTTTGTCGATTTATCCGCCATTTTCAATCTGGTCAGTGTGTGGGTCGTTCGGCGACAAGCGCTAGGCATCGCGCTGTATTTGCACGCTGCTTGGTTAGCCGTCTTTCCAAGTATCATCATGCCGTACACCGATGCATGGGGATTACCACTGGTTTCATTTTATTTATGCTGCTATTTTGTGATGCGGCAGACTGATTGGTCACCGTTACCGCGATTGATTGCGGCGGTCGGTTTTGGAATTAGTGTCACTTTGACGTATTTCATGAAACCCTCTTCGATTATTCCCGTGATTGCCATCGTGATTATCGAAGGATTGGGTGCATTACATCGGCATGGTCCACTCAAGGGGCCGCGCGTCTTTATCGTCGTCGCCATGCTGATCCTAATGGTCGAAAGTGCAGGCTTCACTTATCATTACACTAACCGTGCGATTCAAGACCAGACGTATATCAAACTCGATAAATCCCGTGCCATTCCAGCGATTCATTTCATGGCGATGGGGGTCTACGGCAGTGGTGGCTACAGTGAAAAACAAGCGATTCAGATGGCGGTTCTACCCACTGAACAACAGAAAACAGATTATTCGATCCGGATGCTCACACGGCGCCTGAAGCAATTAGGGCCGATGGGATATGTGTCCTTTTTAATCAAGAAGCAGCGCAACAACACGGCCGATGGAACGTTTGGTTGGCTCAAGGAAGGAAACTTCTTCCGCGAGAATCAAAAACCAAGTAACCGTGGCTTTAGCAATTGGCTCAAAAACTTTATTTATCTCTATGGCCGTCACATCGCGGATTTCCGTTACGTCGCCCAGTTGTGGTGGATCACATTGCTAGTCATTATTGCCATTGGAACTGGGCCGCGCTGGCAGCTAACGCAATTATTGCGGTTATCGCTGATTGGTGGCTTTCTTTTCCTACTAGCCTTTGAAGGTGGTCGGAGTCGTTACCTGATTCAATACTTACCATGTTTACTATTACTAAGTAGTTTTTCTTTCGAACGTGCCGTCATCAATGTGCGGCGAGTGGCTGATTGGTATCACCGCAAATTAGCCCAAGCCATCGCGGCAGATGAAGCGAAGTCGACAGCTGATGATTGACCATGATTGCTTTAAATCGAATTGATTATTAACCACTTTTGGCTGCTGTGCTGAAGGTGGTTTTTTAGGTGATGTCAGTAATAGTTTCGGACCATCCGTTGTGCCCGTCAGTATTTATCCTGAATTATGATTGAAAAGTGCCGGTTCTTAAAGCCAAAAGCGGCCAGCTGAGGACCGCTGGAAAATGGAGCGAGTTTTGCGTAGACCTGCAGTTGTGGACGCACCCTACGCCGGCTTCCAGGCATTCTGGTCAATGGCCGGAACGTGGTGGACGCAGATTTAAGCCGACAAACCACGTCTTAAATACTGGTCTTTCACTAACCAAGCAAAAGACGCTTGCTAAGTGAAATTTCACCACTGGGCCTTGTCCAGAATACCTGCCAGCCGGGGCAGTATTCGAAAGGCAGACATTTACGGCCCCAACTTTTTGTTGAATTAGTCGTTGGTTTCTTGGTACAAAGAAATTTTGATACTCAACAGTCAGACTGGTTTCTAACAATCGCTAAACTTCCTTACCCATGTTTCAACCCTCGGACAAGTAACTTTACTGGACCAGTCAGAATCTTCCCAGTGTTAAAATACCATAAAGCATCATCAATATCGATTTAAAGTTTGCTCGAAGGACCTGTCTCCTAATATTCAGGAGTCAATTGCACCAAGTTAGGTGGCTGTTCATCGGCCATTCGAGCGGCCCCGGAAGTCGGAATAGGAAGGATACCGGCAGACGAACAGTACGCCAAGTAATCGTAATTCGTGAATGCCCTGTTTGTAAGCGGTTAAGCGTAACTTGGTTAAAAAACAGCAAATTAATCTGTGAAATTACTGTGTTAAAACTGACTTATGCTATAATTGTTGCAAGCAAGCAGTTCGAGCAATCGTGGGGAATATCATCGGACTGTTAGATTAATTAGGGTGGGATTTAAGCTCATGTGGAAAAAGTTACACTATATGGACTATGTGCTGTTTATCCCGTATTTGATTCTTAGCGGGATCGGCGTTGTCATGGTTTATTCATCGAGTTCATACGTGGCCGCACAAAACGGCTCGACACCCACCGGTTATTTAATTAAGCAACTGATCTGGGTCGTCTTGGGGTTAATCATCACCTTATTTTGTATGAACTTAAAGATTGACTACTTTAAGAAGACCAAATGGCTTGGGATTCTAGGGTTCGCCATGTTAGTTGTGTTAGTCGGGCTCCGATTGGTCGGTAAATCGATCAATGGGGCGGCTGGCTGGATTATTTTGGGGCCAGTTTCGATTCAACCGGCTGAATTTTGTAAGTTTTATTTAATCATTTACTTAGCCGCCATCATTGCTCAGCGTGAAGACGTTTTAGGCGTGGCCCGGTTTCGTGAATTAGGCCCACAGTTGGTGATGTTGTTCGCCATGCTGTTGCTGATTTTTGTCCAACCCGATTTAGGTGGGGCGACCATCAACTTGGCGATTGCAGCGGTGATTTTATTTGCGAGTGGGATTTCGTACTTGATCGGGGTCGGGGCTTTTCTGGGTGCTGTCGGGGCCTTTGAATGGATCCTCGTGCCCATCGTCAGTCGCTTACCGCAGAGTGCCTTTGCGAACTCCTACCAATTACGGCGATTCCTGGGTTTCTTGAATCCGTTCAAGACCGCTTCAGGTGCCGGGACTCAACTGGTAAATTCCTATTATGCGATTTCTAATGGGGGCTTAACGGGGGTCGGTATTGGGAATAGTTTGCAAAAGCGCGGTTATTTACCTGAACCGAACACCGATTTTATCATGTCGATCACGGCTGAAGAACTTGGCTTGATTGGGATCTTAATCGTGATGGGCTTACTGTTAGTGATCGTCATGCGAATCATCTATATTGGCGTCCGGTCGCATCACGCTTTCAATGCGTTGGTCTGTTACGGGGTGGCTGCCTACCTGACGATTCAAGCGTTTATTAACGTAGGTGGGATCGTTGGGTTGATTCCGATTACCGGGGTTACGTTCCCGTTCATGAGTTATGGTGGTTCCAGTATGATGGTGCTGACGTTGTCACTAGGATTAGTTTTAAATATTAGTGCCCTTGAAAAAATTGAACGGGCTAATACCGTTCGACAAGCTGATTAATTAGGATATTATTTGGAAATGAGGGATTTTGGTGAAGAAAGTATTAATTGCTAACCGTGGCGAAATCGCAACGCGAGTCATTCGTGCTTGTCATGAATTAGGCTTGCAGACTGTCGCAATTTACGCCAAAGAAGACGAGTTCTCCGTTCACCGTTTCAAAGCTGACGAAGCCTATCTGGTTGGTGAAGGCAAGGCGCCCATTGCCGCCTATTTAGACATCGAAGATATTATTCGAATTGCCAAGGAAAATCACGTTGATGCAATTCATCCAGGCTATGGCTTTCTAGCTGAAAATGCCACCTTTGCTCGGCGTATTGCCGAAGAAGGCATGATTTTTGTTGGGCCTAAGCCGGAACACCTAGAGATGTTTGGAGATAAGATTACAGCCAAACGGGTGGCACGGGACGCAGGTGTACAGACGATTCCTAGTACCTTGCACCCGGTAACGAGCTTGAACGAAGCACTCCAATTCACGCAACAATACGGTTATCCAATTATGATCAAAGCTGCCATGGGTGGTGGCGGTCGCGGGATGCGAATCGTCCATGAAGCTTCTGAACTACAAGAAGCCTTTGACCGGGCACGTTCTGAAGCAATGCAGTCCTTTGGCGATGATGAAATTTATTTGGAAAAATTCATTGCTAATCCCAAGCACATCGAAGTTCAGATTTTAGCGGATGCCCACGGTAATGTGATGCACCTGTTCGAGCGGGACTGTTCTGTGCAACGGCGTAATCAAAAGGTGATTGAATTCGCACCAGCCGTTGCGCTGCCAATGGAATTGCGGCAAAGAATTTGTAATGCGGCAGTCGACTTGATGAAGAGCGTCCACTATTTAAACGCCGCCACCGTAGAATTTTTGGTGGAAGGCGACCAGTTCTACTTCATGGAAGTCAATCCACGGGTTCAAGTGGAACATACCGTTACTGAAATGATTACCGAAATCGACATTGTTCATGCGCAGTTGAAAATTGCGATGGGTGGCGATTTGTTCAAAGACTTACGGTTACCACACCAAGATGAGTTGACCTATAAAGGGGCCGCCATTCAGTGCCGTATCACGACCGAAGACCCGGCGAACGACTTTATGCCAGATACCGGCCGAATCGAAACGTACCGGTCACCAGGTGGTAACGGCGTTCGTTTGGATGCTGGTAATACCTATTCGGGCGCAATCGTGACGCCATACTTTGACTCTTTACTGGTTAAGGCTTGTGTGGCAGCGCGTACCTTTAAGGCTGCCGTTCACAAAATGCGGCGGGTGCTGGTCGAATTTGATATTCGAGGCGTGAAGACTAACATTCCATTCATGCTCAATGTGATTGATGATCCAACGTTCCAAGCGGGCGAAGCGGGGACCCGGTTTATTGATCAAACACCGTCATTGTTCAAGTTCCCGGATGACACGCAACGTGAAGATAAGATGTTGAAGTACATCGGGAACGTGACGGTCAACGGCTTTGCTGACGTGGCACAACATTCTAAGAAGTATTACCCCGACGTCGAATTTCAGGATGACTTTAAGCCGATTGCGCCCGAAATCGTGACGGCCAAAGATGTGCTGGATTCGAAGGGTGTCAGCGGCCTACAGAGCTGGCTGCTTGATCAGAAACAGGTCTTGCTGACAGATACGACGATGCGCGATGCTCACCAAAGCCTGTTTGCGACCCGAATGCGGACCAAGGACATGTTGGCCGTTGCTGCGGCGTCACAAAAAGCGATGCCACAATTGTTCTCATATGAAATGTGGGGCGGTGCGACCTTTGACGTGGCATACCGATTCTTAAATGAAAATCCATGGAATCGTCTCAAAGAGCTACGCCAAGCCATGCCACGGACCTTGTTCCAGATGTTGTTCCGGGGGTCTAACGCGGTTGGTTACCAAAATTATCCGGATAACGTTATTCGTGAATTTATTTTGGAAGCGGCCAAGAGTGGTATCGATGTTTTCCGGATTTTTGATAGTTTGAACTGGATTCCACAGATGGAAAAGAGTATTCAGGCGGTCAAAGAAACGGGTACAATTGCGGAAGCCACCATTTGTTATACCGGTGATATTATGGATCCGAACCGGCAAAAGTATGACTTGGCTTACTACCGGCAATTAGCGTTAGACTTACAATCGACTGGTGCCGATATCATCGCCATTAAAGATATGGCGGGTGTCTTGAAGCCAGAGGCCGCTTATGAGTTAGTGTCAACCTTGAAGGATGCCTTAACGATTCCAGTGCACTTACACACGCACGACACCACCGGAAACGGTATCTTTACCTATGCTCGTGCTGTGGATGCGGGTGTCGACGTGGTCGATGTTGCCGCCAGCGCTTTGTCTGGCACAACCAGTCAACCTTCGATGAGTACGCTTTACTATGCGTTAGCCCATAACGACCGGCAACCAGATATCGATATTAATAACGTTGAAGCAATTAACCGTTACTGGCAAGGCGTACGGCCATACTACCAAGACTTCTCAAATGGAATGACTGGGCCACAAACCGACATTTACCAAACGCAGATGCCTGGTGGTCAGTATTCTAACTTACAACAACAAGCCAAG
Source organism: Lactiplantibacillus sp. 7.2.4 (assembly GCF_018991185.1). NCBI lineage: Bacteria > Bacillati > Bacillota > Bacilli > Lactobacillales > Lactobacillaceae > Lactiplantibacillus > Lactiplantibacillus sp. 7.2.4. The sequence goes on along the minus strand of NZ_JAGYGS010000001.1, from coordinate 60,935 downwards.
GCAATGGGCCTCGGTGATCGTTGGGAAGAAGTCAAGGCGATGTATGCGACGGTCAATGACATGTTTGGCGATATCATCAAGGTGACGCCAAGTTCTAAAGTGGTCGGTGATATGGCGCTGTTTATGATGGAAAATCACTTAACGCCAGAAGACATCTACGATCATGGTGACAAGCTCGACTTCCCTGAATCAGTGATTAATTTCTTTGCTGGTAATCTCGGCCAACCAGTCGGTGGTTTTCCGAAGAAATTGCAACAGATCATCTTGAAGGGGAATCCGGCATTAACGGTTCGCCCGGGTAGTTTGGCCAAACCAGCTGATTTTGAGGCAGTCAAGACTGAATTGTCAGCTAAACTCGGTCACGAGGCCAACCATCAAGAAGTCTTGAGTTACATTCTGTATCCGAAAGTCTTCATGGATTATGATGCAAGCCACAAACGTTACGGGCACGTCTCGCTGTTAGACACGCCGACCTTCTTCCAAGGCATGCGTTTAGGTGAAACGGTCAATATTGAATTGGCAAAGGGTAAGACGATGATCGTCAAACTCAACCAAATCAGTGATCCAGACGTGGATGGGGTACGAACCTTGTACTTTAGCATTAATGGGCAAAACCAAGAAATTATGATCAAGGATAATTCGGTTCATCAATCGTCAACCAGCACGCGCAAGGCGGAACCAACTAATGAAAATGAAGTTGGGGCAACCATGAGCGGCTCCGTATTGAAGCTGCTTGTCAAGAAGGGCCAGTCCGTTAAGAAGGGCGAACCTCTACTGGTTACTGAAGCGATGAAGATGGAAACGACGATTCAAGCGCCTGAAGATGGTCTGATCGAACACATCTATGTCAGTGCGGGCGACGTTATTCAGACGGATGACTTGTTATTGGAAATTGCGCCACAGTAATTGGCACTAGGTGCAGGTGCAAGCGGATTACGATTAATCCGTTTCGAACAAACAGTACAGACTCAAAATCATCAATGGCTATGGCTGTTGATGATTTTTAGGTTTAGACGTTAGAAACAGGTTAGGCCGGGAATTCAGAAGTTAGTTGACGAAATCCAGAATCTAGCCTAACATTTAAACAACAGTATTACGCATTGTGCGAGTTAATTTGTCATGAATCATAATCCAAACGTGCCATTTATGAAGTTCAAAACCGCCAGCTAAGGATCGCTGGAAACACGGCAAGTTAGCGTAAACCTGTTTTATGGTTGCGTCCTACTCCGGCTTACAGGCATTCTGGGCAATGGCCGGAACGTGGTGGACACAGATTTAAGCCGACAAATCACGTCTTAAATACTGGTCTTTCACTAACCAAGCACAAGACGCTTGCTAAGTGAAATTTCACCACTTGGCCTTGCCCAGAATACCTTCCAGCCGGGATGGTATTCGAAGGGCGGACATTTGCGGACCCAATTTTAAATGAACTGGTCGTTGATATTTGGTACACGCCATGTTGGCATTCCACTGTAAGATTAGGAAGCTTCTAGGTTTTCTTTCTGTACTTCAATTCTGAGAGCTTTCAGAATTACTGGAGGTTGTATAGATTTTGTCTACTCACCTGAGACGAAAAAGCTTTATGTTAAGTGAAAGGCAAGTCTATCAATTACTTTCATACCCTGTTACCAATGTTTAAATGCCAATATTTAAATGCGACAAATCAGTGTAATGCTGATTCAAAGTTTGCTTGAAGGTACCATAACTAAATAGCTATGGGTCAATTGCACCAAGTTAGGTGGCCGTTCATCCGCCATTCGAGTGGCTTCCCGACTGTAGGGGTTGGCTGACAATGCTCAGTAGCCAAATTATTCTTAGTCGGAAGTGGGCTGCTTCCGGCTTAGAATAAGACTCGTATTTGAAATTGCGCAGTGGTTTTCTGCGTGAGTTCAAATCGATGTCGGCTTACGTTCCAGCAATTGTCAGCCAGCCCCGGAAGTCGGATTAAGCCGATCACTGGCTGACGAACAGGAATCCACTAACTGGCACGTTTTGATTATCTTCAATGCTAAATAATAACTAACACAACGCGTAACAGTAATTTATGTAGAAGAGGTGAGGTTCGATGGATTTTACAGTTAAGCCGCGTCGTTCGTTGATCGTGTATCTTTATTCGATGAAGCAGGTGCGTCAACTGAAGCGTTTTGGATTGATTCAATATCAATCACGTAAGCAACATTACGTCGTGCTGTACATGGATGAACATCAGATTCCGGCAGCCACGACGAAAATTAAAAAATTAAATTTTGTCCGCAAGGTAGAACCGTCGTACCGGCCGGACGTTGCTATGAACTTTGGTGAACGGGTGGATCAGGGCTTTTTCAAGCCGACGACGACCGGTACACCTGACGACGATGATGATGAAGAAGATTAAGTTGGTGAAAAAGAGATGCGAATTGTAGCAGGTGACTTTGGTGGCCGGCGCTTAAAAGCGGTCCCTGGGATGCAGACGCGACCGACCACGGATAAAGTCAAAGAAGCGGTGTTTAATATTATTGGCCCGTACTTCGATGGTGGCCAATCACTAGATTTATTTGCCGGCAGTGGTGGGCTGAGTATCGAGGCAGTCTCGCGTGGTGTCGACCGCGCCGTTTTGATTGACCGTCAGTATCAGGCCATTAAAACGATCAAGGATAATATTGCGGTGACTAAGGCCCCAGAACGGTTTGAAGTCATTAAAGGTGATGCTCAGCGAGTTCTAGACCGACTAGCCACACAAAATGAGCGTTTTGACTGGGTATTTTTAGACCCGCCGTACGCTAAGCAACAAATTGTCAAGGACATTCAACGCTGTGCGGCCCTGGGCTTGTTGAATCCGGGTTGCCACATCGTGTGTGAGACTGATACGAATGCCAATTTGCCCGCAGATTTGCCTGGCTTTGCCTTGGTTCGGCAACAGGATTACGGCATTACAGTCATTACTATTTATCAAAAAGTAACGGAGGAAGTCTAGTTATGGTGACAGCAGTTTTTCCCGGAAGCTTTGATCCCATTACCCGGGGACATCTGGATATGATTCAGCGCGCGAGTCGGTTTGTCGATCATTTAATCGTTGCCGTGATGGTCAATACCAGCAAACAACCCTTATTTACGATGGCCGAAAAGGTTGCCATGATCAGTGCGGAAGTCAGCGATTTGCCGAACGTGGAGGTGCAGGCTGCGACCGGGTTAACGGTTGATTTCATGACCAGCGTCCACGCGACAGTCCTGGTTCGAGGACTACGTAATGAACAGGACTTTGGCTATGAACGTGATATCGCCTGGATGAACAAGTCGTTGAATGATTCGATTGAAACGATTTGCTTGATTGCCCGCCCACCGTACGCTTATTTTTCCTCGAGTTTAATCAAGGAAGTGGCTAAGATGGGGGCGGATGTTTCTAAATACGTCCCAACGGCGGTCGCTCAGAAGTTGCAGCAACGTTTAGGGAAGAGTGATCAATGAAGACGGCACAACGATTATGGAAACGGTACTGGGGCCTCGTTTTAATTGTGGTGGTACTACTGGTGTTTTTCTTACTGCCACTGCCATATTACATCGAGGGTCCCGGGAGCGCGGACAATTTAAAATCATTTGTGACGGTCAAGCACCATCCTGATAAACGGCGTGGTAAATTCATGTTGACGTCGGTCGCAGAAGCCCCGGCAACACCGGCTTTGTGGCTGTATGCACAGTTGAATCCACACTATGACGTCGTTAGTGCCGAAGACATGACGGGTGGTCAAGACGATGCGACTTATAACCGAGTTCAGAAGTTCTACATGCGTAGTGCAATCAATGAAGCAATTGCCACAGCCTATTCAGCGGCACACCGGAGCTATCGAACGACCTATCAAGGCATTTATGTGTTAGATATTCAGTCGAATTCGAAGTTTAAGCACCAGTTGAAGGTCGGTGATACGATCACCAAGGTCGATGGTCACCATTTCAATACGGCGAGCGCCTATCAACGCTATATTAGTAAGCAGGGCGTTGGTCATCGTGTGACGATTAGCTATCGCCGCAATGGCAAGACCAAACAGGCGACAGCACCCTTGGTTAAGCTGAGTACGCACCGGGCCGGAATCGGGATTACGCTGACCGATAATGTCAAGGTCACCACCAAGATTCCGGTCAAAGTCGATCCTGGCCAAATTGGTGGTCCATCCGCAGGCCTGATGTTTAGTTTGCAGATTTATCAGCAATTAACCAATCAGAATTTACGGCATGGTCAAAAAATCGCTGGGACTGGTACGATCGATCAAAATGGTCAGGTCGGTGAAATCGGCGGCATCGATAAAAAAGTGATTGCGGCCAAACGCGCGGGTGCGACAATTTTCTTTGCACCATACGTCAAACCGACCAAAGCGCTCTTAGCCGTTGAAGAGCAGGGCAAGACCAATTATCAATTGGCGAAAGCCACCGCGAAAAAGTATGCGCTCAACATGAAAGTTGTGCCAGTCACGTCGTTCAAGCAGGCAGTACATTACTTACAAACACATTCAAAATAATTGAATTAGTTACTGAAAAGTTTGGGGTGAAACCCAAACTTTTTTCGTGGATTCACGCCTCGTTTGACGTAATTATTCGTTGAAGGGGTGAGCGTTAATGACAACTTGGATTCAATTTGCAAAAAATCACTGGCGCGTTCTTGCGATTGTGAGCGCCGCGGTTCTGATTCTACTAACTGGTTTAGTGCTGAGTCAGCATCGTCAACCAGAGGCCGCCGTTGCGACCAATGTGTTTGATCCGACTGCGGGCGCTAGTGGGGCTGATCCGACAATGATGAGTGGCAGCCAGAGTAGTCACGGGAGAGCCGCTGGTGCGTCTTCGGTAGCTACAGGCGCATCAGGAGCGGCAGTCAATCCCGCGACGACCAGCTCAGCGCCCGGCTTTGTCGACGTGAAAGGTGCGGTTAACAAACCCGGGCTTTATCAGGTCACCAGCAGTATGCGGGTGGCCGACGTGATTCAACTCGCACAGGGGATGCAACCCCAAGCGGACCAACAACAGGTCAATTTGGCGGCAAAGGTGACGGATCAACAAGTGGTCTACGTGCCAGCTAAGGGTGAACAGTTGCCCGCAATTGCAACGGCAACACCGAGTCCGACACCTGCGACGACCACTGCTGGGGGCGGCTCACCAGCAAGCACTAGTGCAGGTTCGAGTGAGAAGGTCAATTTGAATACGGCCGATGTTGCGGCGTTTCAAAAGCTGAGTGGGGTCGGTCAGAAAAAGGCCGAAAAGATTATTGCTTATCGGCAACAGCATGGTAATTTTAAATCTGTCGATGATTTGAAAAATGTAAGTGGTTTTGGGGAGAAGACGGTCGCAAAATATAAAGACCAACTGACTGTCTAGTTTCGAAGCGGACAATTTGTTATACTACTGTCATTGAAAGCGAGGCATAAGATGATGAAAGATCAACGAATTCCATGGGATCAATATTTTATGATGCAAGCGGTGCTCCTGTCTAGCCGGAGTACCTGTGAACGCCTATCGGTCGGTGCAACCATCGTCCGGGATAAGCGGATTATCGCGGGTGGTTACAACGGCTCAGTTTCGGGCGATGTGCACTGTATCGATGAGGGCTGCTATTTAGTTGATGGTCACTGTGTGCGGACGATTCATGCGGAAATGAACGCTATTCTGCAATGTGCGAAGTTTGGCGCCGCAACGGATGGTGCTGAAATCTACGTCACGGATTTTCCGTGCTTGCAATGCACCAAGATGCTGCTGCAAGCTGGTATCACCAAAATTCATTATTTACGTAATTATCACAACGACGATTATGCCATGTCACTGATTGAACGGAAACACGTGGCACTTCAACAGGTCAAGTTCGACCAATCGGACTTAGACAAATTGAATCTTAACCAGATTTTACTTAATCGTGACTAAGTGCGCCCGTTATTTTTCGCCGCAATTAGTTGCGGTCTACTTAGTAGTTGGTTAGTAAGCCAACAACCGATTGCCGCAGTGTTGCTCGGACTTTGGCTCTTTCGGGTCTGGTGTTTGCGCGAGCGGCATACACTGATGGTAACGTTGGTATGTGTGGTGGGCTTTGCCGGTTGGTTTAGCTGGCAAAATCACCGTTTTGAACATTTAGCGGCGCTGCCGAGTCAGTCAATGCAGGCTGAGTTAACCGTCCAACCAGATGCGATTTCGATTCGGGATGGTCAGTACCAACTGGTGGCTAACGGTTCGGTTGGACGCGTGTTAGTCAAAGGCCAGTTAAAATCCGCGCATGATAAGCAGTGGTTACAGCGGGTAACCAGGCGAACGAGTTGGCGTGCTCAGGGAACGCTGGCCTCAATCGATCCACCGACCAATCCCGGTCAATTTGATGCTCCCATGTATTATCGCAGTCAGGGGATTGCCCAACAACTGACGCTCACGCAGGTGTTCCAGATTCAAGCAGCGCCGCGTACCGGGTGGTTGGGAATTGTTGACCGCTTACATCAGTGGCGTTGGGCTTTTGCACAACGTTGTCAGCAATTACCACCGATGTTGGCCTGTTATGCGAGTTCTTTGTTGGTTGGATTGCGGCCAGCTGATTTTCAAACGACGATGGGGGCAGTCCAACAATTAGGCTTACTGCACCTTTTCAGTCTCTCTGGGATGCACGTGATCTTACTGATTAGCTTCTTAAAATGGGGACTGATCCGGCTGCATTTAAGCAGGCAAGCGACGGACTATTGGCTATTAGGATTGTTGCCGGCTTATCTAATCTTGGGTGGTGGCGCCGATAGTCTACAACGCGCTGTCATTACCGCAGCCTTGCCAATTGTTTGGGAGCTCGTGACGCACCGAACGAGTGGTGCGTTGAGCGGTTGGAGTCTAGCGTTGATGATTGGATTGATCCATAATCCATTAGTCTTGAGTCAATTAGGGGGCCAACTGAGTTACGGTTTGGCCCTACTATTGATTTTGATGCCGAGCATGCCATCTTGGAAATTGGCGGTGTGGATTCAAGTGATCAGCTTGCCAGTGTTGTTAGTCGCGACTGCTCAGTGGCATGCGATGTCGTTAGCGGTCAATTTAATCGTTGCGCCACTCTTTAGCTGGTTGTTATTTCCTGTAACCATGATTGGGGCGATTTTTGGCACCCAGGTTCTGGGAATCGCTAGCAGTTGTGAATGGCTGTTAGTCAACTTTCAAACGTGGCTGGACTGGGTCAGTCACTGGCCAGGATTACTCGTGTTGGGTCAGCCGAATGCCATCTGGGCGTGGGGACTCAGTTTGCTGAGTTTGTGGCTGTTGCGGACGCCGACGCGCCGGTACCGGAGATTGTTAGTGCTGGCATACGGGTGTTTTATCCTCAGCATGCGATTCCCGTTGCATGGCGCCGTGCAGTTCATCGACGTCGGGCAGGGTGATTCAATCCTGATTCGGCAGCCGTTTAACCGGCAAGTGAGTCTGATCGATACCGGTGGTCGGCTGCATTTTCCCAAGCCCCACTGGCAAGATGATGGCTTGACACCTAAGGCTCGGGTCGAGACCATTACCGTTAATTATTTGCATCGACTTGGAATTACGCATTTGGACACGGTATATTTGTCGCATAAAGACGTTGATCATATCGGTGATCTGGGTGAATTACTACGCTTGATGCCAGTTAAACGAGTCGTGGTACCAGCCGGAATGGCACATTTAGATAAGTTTCAAAAATTATTGCAGCCGGCGAAACAGCCACCAATTGTGATGGAAGCACTGGCCGGCCAGACGTTTGCGGACGGATTGACAGCCGTTCATCCGTTTCGACCAGGCCGGGCTGAAAATGAAGATTCGTTGGTGCTCACGGGTGTCTTTGGACAGCGCCGTTTTATGTTTACGGGTGACCTGGACCGAGCTGGAGAACGGGCAATCGCTGCCCGCTATCCGCAATTACGGGTGGATGTGTTAAAATTAGGACATCACGGCAGTAAAACGGCGTCGGACCCTGAAGCGTTGCAACAGCTCGGGGTGCGACAAGGGATTCTTTCGGTTGGCCGCCATAATCGGTACGGTCATCCCAATCAAGAAACACTGACGACTTTAGCCAATTTACGCATTGAAACGTATTCCACGGCCCTGCAAGGCATGATTACTTATCGATTTTTTAATCATCGGCAGGGACAGTGGCAAACATTTTTGAAGGAAGGTAATCGCAATCAACGCACAGCAAGCGTTAAAAATGATTCGCAGCGGTGAACTTGCACCGATTTATGTGATTTTAGGAACCGTCGACTATTTAGCGGATCAACTCAAACAGGCGTTGACGCAGCAAATTCCGACTGAAGAACAAACGATGAACGTCGGCAGTTATGATATGGAGACCACACCGGTCGCAGTCGCACTCGATGATGCGATGTCAGCGCCGTTTTTTGGTGAGCGCCGGCTGGTCTTTATCAACCATCCGTATTTTTTGACGGGTGAAAATAAAAAGACCAAGGTCGATCACGATTTGGACTCGTTACAGCACTATTTCGAACAACCGGAGCCAAGCACGATTTTGGTGTTAATGGCCCCTTACGAGAAGTTAGATGCGCGTAAAAAGCTCGTTAAGACGCTCAAAAAACAAGCAACGATGATTGAAATCAATCAGGTGTCAGAGGCGGAGACCCAGCGCTACGTCCAGGCAGCTTTAGATGAGAAGAAGATTCGTATCGATGCGGATGCGTTGCAAGAATTGGTCAATCGAACGGATGGGCAGTTAGGACTGATTATGGGTCAACTACCGAAGTTAATGATTTACGCCGCTCAGTCTCAGCAGATTGATTTGGCGGCAGTGCAAGCGTTAGTGACTAAATCGTTGACGCAAAATGTGTTTGACCTCGTTAATGACGTCTTACGTTATCGCACGCAGCCAGCAGTAGAGCTGTACCACGAATTGGTTGCGGCTCAAGAAGCCCCCTTAAAGATCAATGCGATTCTGTTAGGCCAATTTCGATTATTGCTACAAGTTAAGATCATGGCGCAGGCGGGTTACAGCCAGGGCAGTTTGGCCAGCACGTTAAAAGTCCACCCGTACCGCGTCAAGTTAGCGATGCAAACGGTGCGCCATTTTGATCAAGCAGCTTTACGCGCCGCTTACTTAGGATTACTGCAAACTGAAGAACAAATGAAAACGACGCAACGTGATCCCGAATTGCTGTTTGAATTATTCATGGTGCAGTTCGTGAACGAGCGGCGAACAGCAACGCGGGCACGGTCGGGGGCTTATTAGGGTCAATAATGAACACGTCACCATCTAAATTACGGTTAATCTAAAAAACATCTGAACCAGGGCAAGGAGGCCCACGGTTCAGATGTTTTTGAGGTCGTTCATTAATTTTTCGTATAAAAAAACGCCATCGCAAGGCTCAGGCGTTAAATTAGCTTATTTTGCGTAACGTGCGGCCATCCGTGACTTGTCACGGGCAGCTTTGTTGCGCTTGATAAGACCTTTAGAAGCAGCCTTGTCAACAGCGCTAGCAGCTGCGACGTAAAGTTCGTCGACATTGTCGGCACCGGCAGTCTTAGCAGCTTCAAATTTCTTAACAGCAGTCCGCATCGCACTCATTTGGGCGGTGTTACGGGCGTTTGCTTTATTGTTTGTTTTCACGCGTTCAATAGCGGATTTGATAATTGGCATCAGATTCACCTCCATCATTTTTTCAACAAATGCTATTATACATAAGCCCCGGCTTGATTGCAACCGTTATGTGTAAAGTAATTTATCTTGATACACGTTTCAACCACGAGTTAGGGCAGGTCAATCAGGATGAAAAAGGCTAGCAGCCGCGGATTGAATGCCGGACAGTCTCAGACGGTGTATTCGGCTACCATGCTGATTTATACGTTGTTGATCTGCAGGGTTACGAACAGTTTGACCACTTGACGTTGAACTTTGCTTGTCACTGGACTTGCATTTTAATGGGGAGTTTGCTAGACTATATCAAGTGTTCAGCAACCCTTTACTTAGTTTATCGCGCACCACCAACGATTTACTCAGTTTAGGGCAATTATTGGAAAGGTGGTTGAAACACATGGCAATTTCACGCGAAAAGAAGACGGAACTTATTAACAAGTATGCCCGTCACGAAGGCGATACTGGTTCAGTTGAAGTCCAAGTTGCAGTTTTAACAGAAGACATCAACGAATTAAACGAACATTTACGTGTTCACAAGAAGGATTTTCATTCACAACGTGGGTTGATGAAGAAAATCGGTCATCGTCGTAACTTGTTAGCTTACCTTCGTAAAGAAGACGTTAACCGTTACCGTGACTTAATCCAAAGTCTTGGTCTTCGTCGTTAATATTGAATTTAGAAGAGCTGCCTTCGGGTGGTTCTTTTTTTGTGCCATTACAAAAACGATACATAAACTTTATCAAACTCAAACAACCGTTCGCTATACTGAAACCTAATAAAACGGATGATTGAGGAGATTTTATGCAAGCGACGACAACATTGACCCGCAATTTTAGGATTCTATGGTTTGGTAGTCTGATTACAGATTTAGGCAACGCGATGACCTTGCCGTTTATTGTGCTTTATATTCAAACGCTGGGACATTATTCCACAACGCAGTTAAATTTACTTGGTGCAGCCGCGTTCGCAGTCACGTATGCTTGTAAAGCACTTGTGGCACCGTTATGGGGTCGACTGGCTGATCAGAAGGGCCGTAAATTAATGTGTTTGCGTGCTTCTGGCATGATGACGTTGACGATTTTGGGCGTCGGTTTAGCACCCAACGTGACGATTCTGCTTATCTTGCGTGCGGCGCAGGGTGCTTTTTCGGGATATATTAATAATGCCAACGCACTGATTTCATTAACAGCACCAGCGGAGCGTCGGGGACAGTGGCTGAGCAAGTTAGTGACGGGAAGTATTAGTGGCACACTGATGGGGCCGCTGCTCGGGAGTGTGCTTGCGAATACGGTTGGTTACCGCGGGGCCTTTATCGTTACGAGTGGCTTGATGGCGATGGTTTTTGTCATGACGTTGTGGGGCGTTCAGGAAGACGTGACACCCGTTAGTCGGCAGGCTTTGGCACCACTACGACCGATCTTGAAGCAAATTGGTGGGGTGTTTATCATGGCGCTCTTAACCTCACTCTTAGTTGTTCAGGCGACCACGAATGCGGTAACGCCCATTTTGAGTTTGTTTGTAATGCAGTTAGCGCCACAAGCGTCGTCGCACACGATTGTCCTGTTGACGGGGCTCGTCGCGGCTGCACCCGGGGTGGCGACGATTTTAATGGCCGGCCGAATTGGTCGATTGATTGACCGGCTTGGTGCGGGGCGATGTCTCCTCATCTTTCTCGGGCTTGCTATCAGCGATCTAATTCTGACGAGTCTGGTACAGCAAGTTGGTCAATTGATAATCTTACGATTGATTTTAGGGATTGCGGATGCGGCATTACTGCCAGCCTTGCAAGTGATGACGGTCGAACGGGTGCCCCAAGTTGCGTTCGGCCGGGTGTTTAGTCTCAATCAGTCGGCACAGGCGTGTGGTAATGTGGTTGGCCCTGGGCTCGCCGTGCTAGTTGCTAATCAGTGGGGTTATCAGCCAATTTTTCTCGTGACAGCCAGCTTGCAAGTCATTGCATTGGGACTTTGGGGGTTATATTTTCGTCAACAGCAGGGGCGCTGAGCCTCAATCGAATGGTCTAACTATTGCTTTACTTTAAAATGTGGTAAACTGAAAAGAGTTACTTAATCGGAACAGGTACATTGGGTACTTGTAAATTTTAATAGAGGAGTTTTTAGATCATGAACTTTGCAAACGTTGACTTGATTACCGCAATGGTGACCCCCTTCGATGATCACCAACAACTAGACGAAAAGCGGTTGGCAAGCTTGATTGAACATTTATTGGCGCATGGGACGCAGGGTATCCTAGTAGGTGGTACCACTGGTGAAGCCCCAACCTTGACTGAAGATGAGAAGTTAACCTTACTTAAAAAAGCTGCTAAAATCGTGGCCGGCCGGGTGCCGATCGTGGCCGGAACTGGTTCTAACAGTACTGCTGCGACGATTGCCTTCACCAAGAAGGTCAGCCAAATTGACGGTATCGATGCCGCATTAGTAGTGGTTCCTTACTATAATAAACCTGACCAAGCTGGAATGATTGCACACTTTACGGCCGTTGCTGAACAGGGAGGCTTGCCAGTGATTATTTACAATATTCCTGGCCGCGTGATTGTTAAGATGGAAGTTTCAACCGTGTTAACGTTGGCTCAAAACCCAAATATCATCGGGATCAAGCAGTGTGCATCAATGGAAGAATTTGGCGCAATCGTTGAAAACGCACCAGCTGATTTTCTAGTCTACACTGGTGAAGATTCTCAAAGCCTAGCAGCTAAGGAAATTGGTGGTGCCGGTGTGATTTCCGTGGCCAGTCATATTTACGGTGACGAAATGACCGCAATGTTTACTGCCATCGAACAGGGGGATATTGCGACAGCTGCGAAGTATCAACGTGACTTGACACCAAAGATGAGTGCGTTGTTTAGCGCACCATCGCCGTCACCAGTTAAGGCTGCACTGAACCATTTAGGCCAGCCAGTTGGCGATCCACGGCTACCAATCTTACCATTAAGTGCTGAGCAAACAACTCAGTTATTTAAAACATTAAATATATAGAAGAATCAAGGTGAAATAATTGAGTTCAAAAATTCAAATTACCCCCTTTGGTGGGGTCCGTGAAAACGGCAAAAACATGTATGCTGTCGAAGTCGATGGCGATATCTATATCTTGGACTGTGGGCTGAAATACCCGGAAAATGAATTGCTCGGAATCGATATCGTTATTCCAGATTTCAGTTATTTGCGGGAGAATGCTGATCGAATCGTTGGTGTGTTCTTAACGCACGGCCATGCGGATGCAATCGGTGCTTTACCATACTTTTTAAATGAATTTAACGTGCCAGTTTTCGGTTCAGAACTAACCATTGAATTGGCTAAAATTCAGTTGCAGAAGGACCCACAAGCTAAGAAGTTTAACGATTTTCACGTTGTTAATGAGAAGACGGAAATTGACTTTGGTACGGTCACCGTCTCATTTTTCCGGACGACCCATTCAATTCCAGACTCCATGGGAATCGTACTACAAACGAGTGCCGGTGAAATTGTCTACACAGGTGACTTTAAGTTTGATCCAACGGCTGCCGGTGACTACCAAACCGACTTTGCGCGCTTAGCCGAAATCGGTTCAAAGGGTGTCTTGGCATTACTCAGTGATTCAGCCAACGCTGAAAACTACGAACAACCCGTGAGTGAGCGTGAGATTGCGGCCTACGTCTTGGAAACCTTCAAATATCATCCTGGTCGAATCATTGTGGCATCGGTCGCTTCAAATATCTTACGGATTCAACAAGTGCTTGATGCGGCAGCTAAGTCCGACCGTAAAGTAGCCTTAATGCCTGGTGATGTTGAAAGCATCGTCAAGACGGCCATTGACTTAGGCAAGCTGCACATGCCTGAAGATGTCGTTGTGCCGTTAAAGGCCATCGACAAGTTGAAGCCTGAACAGGTCGTTATCTTGCAGACTGGCCGCATGGGTGAACCCATCAAAGCTTTACAGTGGATGGCAAACAAGCAAGAGGGTAAGGTCAACATTGAAAAGGGTGACCTGGTCTTCATTACGACGACACCTTCCCATTCAATGGAAACAGTCGTTGCCAAAACTCGTGATATGATTTATCGCGCTGACGCAGACGTCAAAGCAATTGCGGATGAAATGAACTCATCGGGCCATGCTGCTAAGCGTGACTTGCAATTGATGATCAACATGATGAAGCCACAATACTTTATTCCAATTCAGGGTGAATATCGGCTGCTAGATGCGCACGCAAGTTTTGCGCGTGAAGTCGGAATTCCTGATGACCACGTCTTAATTGCTGCCAAGGGTGACCAATTACGTTATGATGGTGACACCATGCATTTAGCTGGCTCGATTGAAGTTGGAGACACCATGATTGATGGTATTGGCGTCGGTGACATTGGTAATATCGTGTTACGTGATCGGAAAATCTTATCCGAAGATGGTATCTTTGTGGCAGTGGTCACAATTGATCGTAAGAAGAAAAAGATTATTTCAACACCTAAGATTACCTCACGGGGCTTCGTCTACGTCAAGACTAGCAAAGATTTGATGCAGGAAAGTGCCGAATTGGTACGGACGACGGTCCAAGAAAATCTTGATAACAAGGAATTTGATTGGGGTCACTTGAAACAAGCGGTTCGCGAAAAGTTGAACCACTACTTGTGGGACCAGACAAAACGTCACCCGGTTATTTTACCAGTGATCATGGAAGTCAATCAGCACCACCGTCGAAGCAAAAAGTCAAAATCAAACAAGCCGGCTGAACGCCAACCGGAAGCTTAATCAGCGTAAAAAGTCGGAAGAGATTTCCGACTTTTTACTTTAGACTTTTATTTTGATTTATTTGCGGATTTTTTTAAGAGAGGAGCATGTTCAGATGACCCCAGCAGAGCGTCAAACGGCTGCTGAACAAGCAGTGGCCGAAAAAGACTGGAATCAAGCAGCTAATTTATGGGAACAAATTTATCAAGATGAACAATCGGCTGCCAATAATTTTCAGCTAGTGCGAGCGTTGGTTGCCGACCAGCAGTATGTCACCGCGCGCAATTACGCGAGTGAATTCGAAAGCCAATATCTGGCTTCCGATGAGGGGGCATCCGTGTACTTACGCGCGCTAATTGCCAATCATGAGTTTATCTCAGCGCGAATCGTGATTGTTGCACGCGGCAAGAGTGATTGGACTCAGGCTGCATTAACCACGCTCTCAGCCGCTGAAAATGACGCTGAGGCACATTTGCAGTCCACATTGACAACCACGATGCGACATTTTTATCACTTGTCTGATCAGCCGGTTCAGGCACAGGTAGCCGATTTACAGGCGGCACGTCATCTGACCATGCAACGTTATTTGACTGCGGCCAAATTTTTACTGGTGGATCCGTTTTTGCATCCTTTGACACGTTCAGAGGTACTCTATACCTTACATGAACTGCAGGTGACCACACCGGTGCAGATGCAATGGTTACTGGATGATCGTCAACTGACACTTTGCCCGGCCGAGTTGACTGAAGTGGGCGCCGATGAAATCAGCTTAGCGACGAAACAGCTGCTTAAAATTCAGCTTGCTGACCAGGATGTCTTTTTATATGAAAATTTACGAGAACTTTTACAATTGCAGTTAATGTACTTATATCCGCGTCCAGAATTGGCAATTACTGATCCAGCGGACTGGGTGGCCGTCTTAATTGCACAGCAAACTGGTCAGGAGACGACCAACTTATCGGAAGAACAAGAAAAAATGATGAAAATTCAGCAGAAAATTCAGCAATTTAGTCTTGATTTACAACAATAATCATGCTTAATAAGAATTAACTAACAAAAATTCAATTTTTTGAATAATATCTGTTTACAAATCAGATTAGGCTATATATAATATTTAAGGATTCTCAGTGATGGGTGCGTAATTTGGCCTTTTCACTAGGATGTAGTATAATACTAACTAAAGAATTGTTGAGACTCTTTTGTCTTGGCATTATTCTTGCGAAAATCACAGGAGGTTTCATTAATGGCAAAAGAACATTATGAAAGAACAAAACCCCATGTAAACATTGGTACTATTGGCCACGTTGACCATGGGAAGACTACTTTGACCGCTGCAATCACTAAGGTATTAGCAGAAAAGGGCTTGGCTAAAGAACAAGACTTTGCTTCTATCGATGCTGCTCCGGAAGAACGTGAACGTGGTATTACTATCAACACCGCCCACGTTGAATACGAAACTGAAAAGCGTCACTACGCCCATATCGATGCCCCAGGACATGCTGACTACGTTAAGAACATGATCACTGGTGCCGCTCAAATGGACGGTGCGATCTTAGTTGTTGCCGCAACTGATGGTCCTATGCCACAAACGCGTGAACACATCCTCTTGGCTCGCCAAGTTGGTGTTGACTATATCGTTGTTTTCTTAAACAAGACTGATCTTGTTGACGATGACGAATTAGTTGACTTGGTTGAAATGGAAGTACGTGAATTACTTTCAGAATACGATTTCCCTGGTGACGATATTCCTGTTGTCCGTGGTTCAGCGCTTAAAGCACTTGAAGGCGACCCAGAACAAGAAAAGGTTATCATGCACTTAATGGATGTTGTTGATGAATACATCCCAACCCCAGTTCGTGATACTGAAAAGCCTTTCTTGATGCCTGTTGAAGACGTCTTCTCAATCACTGGTCGTGGGACTGTTGCTTCTGGTCGTATCGATCGTGGGACTGTTAAAGTCGGCGATGAAGTTGAAATCGTTGGTTTACACGAAGACGTTCTTAAGTCAACTGTTACGGGTCTTGAAATGTTCCGTAAGACGCTTGACTTAGGTGAAGCCGGTGACAACGTTGGTGCGTTATTACGTGGTGTTAACCGTGAACAAGTTGTTCGTGGCCAAGTTTTGGCTAAGCCAGGTTCGATCCAAACCCACAAGAAGTTCAAGGGTGAAGTTTATATCTTGAGCAAAGAAGAAGGTGGCCGTCATACGCCATTCTTCTCAAACTATCGTCCACAATTCTACTTCCACACCACTGATATCACTGGTGTTATTGAATTGCCAGACGGTGTTGAAATGGTTATGCCTGGTGACAACGTAACGTTCACTGTTGAATTGATTCAACCAGCTGCCATCGAAAAGGGTACCAAGTTCACGGTTCGTGAAGGTGGTCATACTGTCGGTGCCGGTGTTGTTTCAGAAATTGATGACTAATCTCTAACTGATTTTCATTGATTGATTTAAGCGACTTGGAAGTCTTCTTCCGAGTCGCTTTTTTTAAGGAAATCAATAATAACGGGCGTGCTTACGCGCTTTTTTAACCAATTCGGTTTACTTTACGGCAACGATAGGTTAAACTTAACAAGTATGCAATTGACTTGAATTGTAGAAATTATAATGTTTCGGAGGGAATACAATGGCTGCAAAGTGGGAAAAGAAAGAAGGCAACCAAGGCGAATTAACATTCGAAATTGGTGCTGACAAAATTAAAGAAGGTATTGACAAAGCCTTCCAACGGACTAAAAAGAACTTAAACGTTCCTGGTTTCCGTAAGGGTAAGGTTCCACGTCAAATCTTCAACCAAATGTACGGTGAAGAAGCACTTTATCAAGATGCTTTAAATATCGTGCTCCCAGAGGCATATGAAGAAGCAATCAAAGATACTGAAATTGAACCAGTTGACCAACCTCAAATCGATGTTGACAGCATGGAAAAGGGCAAGCCTTGGGTTCTGAAAGCCGTTGTTACGGTTAAGCCAGAAGTTAAGCTTGGTCAATACAAGGAACTTAGTGTAACGCGTCAAAACACGCGGGTTTACGCTAAGGACGTTGACGCTGAATTAGAATCACGTCGCGAAAAGCAAGCTGAATTAGTCTTGAAAGAAGACCAACCAGCTGCTAAGGGTGATACTGTCGTTATTGACTTCAAAGGTTTCGTTGATGGCGAACCATTTGAAGGTGGCGAATCAGAAAACTATTCACTTGAATTAGGTTCTAACTCATTCATCCCTGGCTTCGAAGACCAATTAGTTGGTGTTAAGGCCGGTGACGAAACTGAAGTTAAGGTAACCTTCCCTAAGGATTACCAAGCTGAAGACTTGCAAGACAAAGAAGCGACCTTCAAGGTAACGGTTCACGAAGTTAAGACTAAGGAACTTCCTGAATTAGACGATGAATTTGCCAAGGATGTTGACGATGACGTTGACACACTTGAAGAATTAAAGGCTAAGATCAAGGATGAACTTAAGGAACAAAAAGAATCTGCTGCTCATGATGCCATTGAAGACGAAGCTTTGAACCAAGCTGTTGACAATGCTGAAATCGAAGCCATTCCTGATGCAATGAAGGAAGACGACATTCATCGTCAAATGGATCAATATTTAGCAAACATGCAACAACAAGGTATCGATCCTAAGACTTACTACAAGTTGACTGGTACGACTGAAGACGACTTGCACAAGCAATTTGCTGCTGACGCAGAACGTCGGGTTAAGACTAACTTGGTCTTAGAAGCCGTCGTTGAAGCTGAAAACATCAAACCATCTCAAGATGAAATTGCTGCCGAAGTTAAGGACTTAGCTAGTCAATACAACATGGAAGAAAGCGCAGTTCGTGGCGCATTAACTGATGACATGTTGTCACATGACATCGCCATTCGCCAAGCTGTTGACTTGATTGCTGATTCTGCAAAGCAAAATGCCAAAGCAGACGACAAAAAAGATGACAAGAAAGACGATAGCGACAAGGACTAATCTCCGTTGAACGCAATCAGTCTGAAGGCCTTGGAAGATTTTGCTTCCAGGGCCTTTTTACATAGCATGGTTAAATCCCAATGCACCTAGTTGAGTGATGGTAACTGGATCCCATATGTGACGGTTAGGCAGTAGGAAAGGCAATCTTGAACAAATAATTTCGAGAATAGGTTCGTCCATGTTATAGTAGTGGGCGTAGAAGACAGTGCCTAAGCTGGTTTTAGCTTGGCTTTTCTGTTATGATTAATCCATGTAAATACATCGATGAGGTGAGAATGAATGTTTGAAAATACCGAGACAAACGGCCCTGTGAACTGCTCGTTTTGTGGCAAATCACAAGATCAAGTTAAAAAGATCGTGGCTGGCCCCGGCGTTTATATCTGTAATGAATGTATCGATTTATGTAAAGAAATTATCGATGAAGAGTTTAGTGAAGAACAAACCCATGAATTAACAGATATTCCAACGCCAAAACAAATCGTTGACGAGTTGGACCAATATGTGATCGGTCAGAATGAAGCGAAGCGGACACTTTCCGTTGCGGTTTACAATCATTACAAGCGTGTGAAAGCCATGGCAGATAGTGATGATGAAGAGACCGAGGATGGTCCTGAATTACAAAAGAGTAATATTAGTTTGGTTGGTCCGACTGGTTCTGGGAAGACCTTCTTGGCCCAAAGCTTAGCCCGTATCTTGGACGTACCATTTGCAATTGCAGATGCCACGACCTTGACGGAAGCCGGCTATGTTGGTGAAGACGTCGAAAACATTTTACTGAAGCTATTGCAAAATGCTGACTACGACGTTGAACGCGCGGAAAAAGGTATTATCTATATCGATGAAATCGATAAGATTGCCAAGAAGAGCGAAAATGTTTCCATCACTCGGGACGTTTCCGGTGAAGGGGTTCAACAAGCGTTGCTGAAGATTTTGGAAGGCACGATTGCCAATGTGCCGCCGCAGGGTGGTCGTAAGCATCCACAACAAGAATTTATTCAAATCGACACCACCAATATTCTCTTTATCGTCGGGGGCGCGTTTGATGGTATCGAAGATATCGTTAAGCGGCGTTTAGGCGATAAGACGATTGGCTTTGGTACTGACACTGATGGTAAGAATGCCGTCTTGGATGATTCTAAGAGCTTGATGCAACAAGTTGTCCCTGAAGACTTATTACAATTTGGGTTGATTCCTGAATTTATCGGCCGGTTGCCAATTTTAACGGCGCTTGAACGGTTGACGGAAGATGACTTAGTTCGTATCTTGACGGAACCGAAGAACGCACTAGTTAAGCAGTACCAACGCTTGATCGCGCTTGATGGTGCTGAACTGGACTTCAATGATGATGCGCTCCGAGCAATTGCACAAGAGGCCCTGGCTCGTAATACGGGTGCACGTGGCCTTCGTTCGATTATTGAAGATAAGATGCGGGATATTATGTACGATATTCCTAGTCGTGAAGATGTTAAGAAAGTGATCATTACCCGCGAAACGGTTGCTGATCATGCAGAACCAGAATTAGTATTGGCAGACCAAAAAGCGTCCTAGACGTGTTTGAGAGCCACAACGCTAATAAGTAACGCTCAGGACCGCGGTGAGTCTTCATCGGCGGTCCTGAGTGCTGTTTTCGGCGATGTGAGCGTAGCAGTCTGCTGATAATCGTATTTATGGTAAAATGGGTGCAATAACGAGTTGCAGAAGGAGTTAATTCGATGGAAGTGCATAACGTTGAACTTGTCATGAGCGCGGTGGCGCCTAGTCAATATCCCACCACGGGTTTCCCCGAAATCGGCCTAGCTGGACGATCAAATGTTGGGAAGTCCTCTCTAATTAATGTATTGATCAATCGCAATAGCTATGCGCGGACGTCTAGTCAACCTGGTAAAACACAGACGTTGAATTTTTATAAGGTTGAGGATCAGCTCTATTTTGTCGATGTTCCTGGTTACGGCTATGCAAAGGTGTCTAAGAAGGAACGTGAAAAATGGGGCCAAATGATTGAGACCTATTTGACGACCCGTGATACGCTTCGTGGCGTGGTTATTTTGGTTGATGCTCGGCATGCGCCAACCAAGGATGACGTGGCCATGTATGAGTGGATGCGTTACTATGAGATGCCATTATTGGTGGTTGCCACCAAAAGCGATAAAATTCCACGTGGCAAGTGGAACAAGCAAGAGAGTTTAATTAAAAAAACGCTCAATTTTCAACCGGAAGATGATTTTATTGCCTTTTCAGCGAAGACTAAAGAAGGCAAAGACGCGGTCTGGCAATGGATTGAAGCACATACTGTAGGAGGCAACTAACTTGGAATTTAATGACTATCAAGCGTTGGCAAACCGGACGCTGTATGGGAATGAACAGGTTTTGACGAATTTATCATTGGGCTTGGCTTCTGAGACCGGCCAAGTTGTGGATCTCGTCAAAAAATATACGTTTCACGGTGAATCCTTGAGTAAGGACCAACTAACCAAGCAAATGGGCGACGTGTTATGGTACTTATCACAAGTTGCTGAATGGGCTGATATTCCATTTGAAGAAGTTGCTCAGCAAAACATTCAAAAATTAAACGACAAGTATCCTAGTGGTAAGCCGGTTAAATAAGTAAATTACAATCAAAATAGTGCCGTTAACCTAATATGTTAGGCTAATAGCAAGAATAGTCGCTGTCGATAATCTACAAATGCAGGTTATCCGCAACGACTATTTTTGAATTTTGAGAGTCTATTAATTGCAATTACCGTGGAAATGCGTTAAATTAATAATTGTAAAAAGAGTTGTGCACAACTTAATTGTTTTTTCAGGAAAGGATGCTTAACATGAAAATCAATATCAAAGACGATGCTCAAGCCTATTTAGCTGATAAGATCCCAGCAGGGAGTCAAGTTATTCTAACAACTGATGACGGTTCAAATAAATATTCCAGTCTAGGTGGCAGCTGTGCCATTGGTAATAAATTTCAATTAGTCATTCTTAAGGATGCTGATCCAGATTACACCACACCGCTCGAAAATAATGCGGGCTACGTGATGCACGTTGCGCCAGCCGATGAAGCCTATCTCGGTAATGGGTTGAATATTTCTCGTTGGCACAATGCGCTGGCATTGAAAGACGACAGTGGGATGTTAGACGGTGCCTTGGCCGTTGTTGATTGGCGTAATGTTTCACCAGAAACCGAAGCGGAACGGCGTGAAAAGATGCAAACGATCGGTACTAAAATTTGCTAAAGTGATGATGATGCAAACAAAAAAGCGATGGACAGGCGTCCATCGCTTTTTTGTCGTGCCATTATTTGTCGGCATCCTTTTTGTCAGTTGCCTTTGATTGTTTTCGTTTGGCATGTTCGTCGATTGTATCCTGAACGGCCTTCGTGGTGAGTTTATCCTTATCGTCAGGCCCAATGGCAAACTTGTCAAATAGTTTATCAAGGTTATCTTGACGTTGTACTTTTAAACCCATAAAATCATTCCTTTCGATTACCGCCTATCATAGCAAATTTCCGACCATTTGTCAGTTATTCGTCGTTTATGCATTTTAACGGGGCTAAAACGTGTATAAATGGCCTTTTTATGCATAAAATAAAGAAATTTTCAAAAATACTTGCATAAATAATCATATGCGGTTATACTTTATTCTTGTAAATTACAAAACGAGGAGAATACCTATGAAAAAAAGATTTGGGTTATTTTTAGCCATTATTGTGGCCCTGATCATGACGGTGGTCCCAATCGGACAGACCCAACATGCTCAAGCGGCCGATAATTCATTAGAACAAATTCAAAAAAAGGGTGTCCTAGTGATGGGGACGTCACCAGACTATCCGCCATATGAATTTCAGGCGACAGTCAATGGCAAGAGCAAGATTGTCGGGATGGATGTTCAGATTGGGAAGCAAGTTGCCAAGGACTTGGGCGTCAAGCTGAAGATCAAATCGATGTCATTTGACTCGTTACTAGTCGCACTCCAGACTGGGAAAATCGATATGATTATTTCTGGGATGAACCCAACCCCTTCACGGCGGAAGAACGTTGACTTCACGCATGTCTACTATCAGGGTGGTTATGATATTGTCATCAACAAGACTGATAAGGGCAAGTACAAGAACAAAGATTCTTTCAAGAATGGGACACTGGGTGCCCAAACTGGGACGACGCAATACAACGCCGTTAAGAAGCAGACCACTGCCAAAGCTAAAGGGATGACCTCTCAATCTGATTTGATCTTAGCCCTCCAAAGCCATAAAGTTGACGGGGTTGCCATGGAAAAGCCATCTGCTGAAGCTTATGTGGCAAACAACAAGAATTTAGTGGCCATTCCAAGTGGCTTCAACATGAGTTCCAGTGCCACCAGTTCCGCAATCGCGTTTCGGAAAGGGTCGACTAGCTTAGTTAACAAGGTTAATAAGACGGTTGATTGGATCAAGAAGCAAAATTTAGTTAAGAAGCAATATTTACCAGCTGCCGGCAAGTATTTAAAGACCAACACGGTCAATACCTCGATGGGCCACTACTGGAAAGCCTTTGCGACTGGGATTGAATATACCTTAATCATCACGGTTTGCTCAGTCTTCTTCGGTTTTATCATCGGGATTTTACTCGCCTTAGCTCGGATGGCAAAGGGCAATCCGCTCAAGACGGCCATTCGGTGGTTAGCGACGGCCTACGTTGAATTTATTCGTGGGACGCCAATGATGGTCCAAGTGATGTTCGTTTACTTTGGTCTCGGACTATTCGTCAATCTGCCAGCCTTGACTTCTGGGATTATTGCGATTTCCTTGAACTCCGGTGCGTACGTCGCTGAATATATTCGTGGTGGGATCAACTCAGTGGATGTCGGTCAGACCGAAGCTGCACGGAGTCTTGGGATGTCTAACGGTGAAACGATGCGCTACGTCGTCCTGCCACAAGCGTTGAAGAATATTTGGCCATCGCTTGGTAACGAATTTATTACCTTGATCAAGGATAGTTCGATCGTCTCAATTATTGGGGTTACTGAATTGATCTATCAAAGCAACATTGTTCGTTCTGATACCTACCGGGGCGTTGCACCAATCGTGGTCATCATGGTGCTCTACTTCATCTTGACCTTTACCGCCTCACGGATTTTGAACTACTTCGAAAGGAGAATGCAACATGACTAAACCAGTAATTGAAGTTAAAGACCTTGCGAAGAGCTTCGGTGAAAACGACGTGTTGAAGGATATTACCGAAAAAGTTGAACCAGGCCAGGTGATCGTTGTGATTGGCCCTTCTGGTGGTGGGAAGAGTACCTTTTTACGGTGCTTAAACCTACTAGAAACGCCCACTAGCGGCCAAGTTGCCTTTGAAGGCCAAGACTTAACCACTCTGGATACCAAGAGCGTTAACGCTTTGCGGGAAAAAATGGGAATGGTGTTCCAAGGCTTTAACTTGTTCCCAAATATGACGGTGTTGGAAAACATTAAACTGGCACCCATGAAGGTCAAGCACGTGGATGATGCCGCTGCAACTAAAACGGCTCATGAATTGCTGCAACGAGTTGGACTGGATGACCACGCGGATGCCTTTCCAAGCAGTTTATCTGGGGGTCAAGCACAACGGGTCGCGATTGCGCGGGCGTTGGCAATGAACCCCGAGGTGATGCTGTTTGACGAACCAACGTCAGCGCTTGACCCCGAAATGGTCGGCGAAGTGCTGAATGTAATGCAAGAACTAGCCAAAGACGGCATGACGATGGTGGTCGTGACGCACGAAATGGGCTTTGCAAAGTCAGTGGCTGACCGGATCTGGTTCATGGCTGACGGCTATATTCAGGAAAATAATACGCCTGATGAATTTTTTGCCAATCCACAAACGGAACGGGCTCAAGATTTTCTCTCTAAAATTTTAATGTAAGTTAGTAGCGGCAACCGGGATGCTCTCGGTTGCCGCTTTTTTTAGGGGGTAAAGTGCGGCGGGGAGCATGCTTGAGTAAATGACGTCAAGTATTGTGTGGCCGGTAGTTGTGCGGTATTGCAAGCTGCGTGGATGGCTCAAAATTTGGTTGATTGAAGATTATCTGTCAACGGTTGTTGGTAATCTGATTAATTTAAGTTTAGAACACGAACTGGCGTCAGATTGGTCTCATGCTTGGCGGTTGATCCGGTGAGACGGCTAGGTATCTGGTTACCATAATTAAAATCATATTTGCGGGCTGTTTGGTTGAGCCCCATGCTAGCAGGCGGTATACTAATAATGCTAATCTAAACGAAGGGAAGGTGTCACATGGCATCCGCGCATATTGAACATAAATTAGCCTTATTACCAGATTTACCTGGTTGCTATCTGATGAAAAACTTAAATAGCCAGATCATTTATGTGGGTAAGGCTAAAAATTTGAAGAATCGGGTGCGTTCCTACTTCAAGAGTAGCCATACTGGTAAGACGGCGCGGTTGGTCTCGGAAATTGCGGATTTTGAATTCATCGTGACTTCGACGGACAAGGAAGCCTTTCTGCTTGAAATTACACTGATTCAAAAACACCAGCCGTACTTTAATATTAAGTTAAAAAAGGGCACGGGCTACCCGTATATCAAAATCACGAACGAGCGCGATCCGCAGATTTTGATCGTCAGTGATGTTCGTAAAGATGGTGGCTATTATTTTGGGCCGTATCCCAACGTCTATGCGGCGCAAGAAACGGTCAATTTCATTCAAAAAGTGTATCCGCTCCGACGCTGTCATGGCTTTCAAAATCGGCCGTGCCTGTACTACCATATGGGTCAGTGTTTGGGGGCCTGCTTCAAGACGGTACCAACGTCGGAATATGACGCACAAATTAAGCGGATTAAGTCATTCTTGAATGGTCACGTTGAGACGGTCAAGAAGCAACTGACGAAACGGATGACGAAAGCTTCCGCAGAATTGGAATTTGAACGAGCGGCAGAATTGCGCGATCAGCTGAACTATATTGAAATGACGGTCGAGAAGCAGAAAATCATCTCGAACGATAATACACCGCGGGACTTGTTTAACTTTTACTTGGACAAAGGTTGGCTCTCGATTCAAGTCTTCTTTATTCGGCAAGCGCGCCTGATGAAACGTGAGAAGCGGCTATTCCCAGTGGTGTCGACGGCACCCGAGGAAATGACCAGTTTTATTTTGCAATTTTATAATCGCAAGAATAACGTGCTGCCACGCGAAGTCCTAGTGCCGAGTGGGTTGGACAAACAAGTGTTGAGTGATATCTTAGGGATTCCCGTGCGCACGCCGCAACGAGGCCAGAAAAAAGATTTGTTAGATATGGCGCACAAAAACGCGCGCATCGTCTTAGAAGAGAAGTTCCGCTTGTTGGAATTGGATGAACGCAAGACCACCGGTGCGATGAAAGAAATCACAGACGCGCTAGGAATCCCAGCCGGTCATAAGATTGAAGCGTTTGACCACTCGCATATCCAGGGGGCTGATTTGGTCTCAGCGATGGTCGTCTTTACGGATGGTCAGCCTAATAAAAAGTTGTATCGAAAATACAAGTTGCGGACGGTCGACCATGCTGATGAAGCGGCGTCAACTCGTGAAGTGATTCGGCGGCGTTATACTCGGCTGCTAAAAGAGCATGCAGCACTGCCTGATTTGATTTTAATGGATGGCGGTGAGATTCAGCTGGAAGCGGCTAAGGACGTCTTAGAAAACGAGTTAGGCCTGGATACGCCCGTTGCTGCGATGGTCAAGAACGAACATCATAAGACGGCGGACTTGTTAGCGTCAGCTGGGGATCAACATTTACATCTTGATCCGAAGAGCCAAGGCTTTTATTTGTTACAACGCATCCAAGATGAGGTGCACCGTTTTGCCATTACGTTCCATCGGCAGGTCCACACCAAGCATTCGTTGAGTTCACGGCTGGACGAAATTCCGGGCGTTGGGCCCAAGACACGCAATAAGCTATTGCGGAAGTTTGGCTCAATGAGCAAGATTGCGGCTGCCTCCGTTGAGGATATTCAAGCGTTAGGCATTGCCAAAAATGTCGCACAGACGGTCAAGTTTTCATTGGCCGGTGGCGGCGTGACACCAAAACATTATCAAAAAGGAGCCACTTAGGCGCTAAAAGGGACCACCAATCAGTTTTTGGACTGACTCGGTGGTCTTTTTTTTGTGATAGTGAAGGACCTGTGCATGATGCATTAGTCCATAGCTTAATTAGTTGAAAAATGAATTGGTTAGGGACGTTGGCTGATATTTAATCGAAATGTTTGTAAGTGAATACTAGCAGGAGGAAAGCAAAATTATTATACATTTTATATTATTTTGAGTAGTAACTATCAATAAATATAACACTAGTGACTAATATGTCAATTTAAAACTGGTGATTTTCGAATATTCGCTTGCATTTATATGAGTTTAATGAAAAAAGTTGAAAACTATTGCGTTGTTTGCAATTAGTTTTCTACAATGAATGACATTCCTAAAGTAAAAGTCAATTAAGAGATATTGGAGCGTGTTAAATGGAGCAAATAATAACGTTTGATTTTATGGTCAAACTTGTCCGGCACTATTGGAAAGTTTTGTTGAGTTTGACATTGCTAGGTGGCCTGATTGCGACTGTCGTAACGCTGTGGGTCGTAAAACCGCAGTATCAAGCGAATGTCCAAATTCTGGTCAATCGCAAACAC
Source organism: Lactiplantibacillus sp. 7.2.4 (assembly GCF_018991185.1). Classification (NCBI taxonomy): domain Bacteria; kingdom Bacillati; phylum Bacillota; class Bacilli; order Lactobacillales; family Lactobacillaceae; genus Lactiplantibacillus; species Lactiplantibacillus sp. 7.2.4. The sequence goes on along the minus strand of NZ_JAGYGS010000001.1, from coordinate 34,027 downwards.
AGCAGTGCGGGAACCGATTTAACGGGCCAACAAGCCGATGTGCAGATGATCACCACCTATAAAGAGTTGATCACTAATTCGGTCGTCTTAAAGCCGGCTCGTCAAGATTTAATGGATGAGCATGGACTGCGCCGGTCAGTCAATACGCTTAAGCAAGCGGTGAGTGTCACGAGTACGGCTAATTCACAGGTGTTTTCAATCGTCGTCCGTGATCATAACGCGTCGGCCAGTGCGGTAATTGCCAATCAAATTGCCACGACGTTTAAATCGCAGGTCAAACAGATTATCAAGGTGAATAATGTGACGATCGTTGCGCCGGCTGAGACGCCTGATGCACCGGTTTCACCGAAGAAAATGATTAATATTCTGCTGGGATTGGTGATGGGACTGCTGCTGGGCCTGGTCTATTCCAGTGTTCGAATCCTGACGAATCGACGGGTACAGACCTTGGAATTTTTAACTGATGACTTACAACTAACGAGTTTAGGATTAGTCAATCATCAGCCGGTAGTGGCCACGAAGGCAGATAACTTAGCCGCCAAGCAGCGACCACAGACTGCGGCTAAACCTGCCATCAACCGCGTTTAGACATGGGGGACTAAGATGCAATTAAAGCGATTAAAGCGAAAAACCACCGCCGCGACGACGGGCGTGCAATTGACGACGATCACGGCACCGATGTCAGTTGTAACGGAACAGATTAAAACGATTCGGACCAATTTGAATTACGCGATGGTCGGAAAACCATTGAAAACATTGATGGTTACATCGGCCATTCAGGGGGAAGGCAAGTCTACGGTGGCCGGTAACTTGGCGGTCGAATATGCCAAAAAAGGGTTACAGGTCTTATTGGTTGATGCGGATTTGCGGCGACCGACCGTCCATCAGACCTTTGGGGTGCCAAATCAACGCGGGCTAAGTTCATGGTTGAGTGGACAACTTGAGGATGTCAATGATGCCATTCATCCCGCACTAGCGCATTTGTTCGTGATGCCTAGTGGCCCCAAACCGCCTAATCCGGCTGAATTACTAGCGAGTGACAAGATGACTGAGTTTTTGACAGTCGCGACTCGTAAGTTAGACCTGGTGATCGTGGATGCACCACCGGTACTGCCCGTGACGGATGCTCGGATTTTAGCTGGGCAGGTCGACGGCACGATGCTAGTCGTTCGCCAAAACGGGGTGGAAAAGACGGCAGTCCGTCAAGCGGTCGGGGCATTGAAGAAAGCTCATACACAACTGTTAGGGGCGGTGTTAAATGACGTCGACGTCAAAACTCACGGATATGGGTATGGCTATTATGGCAACGATGCGAACTGATTACGTTGATCTGCATTGCCATTTGTTGCCGGGGCTGGATGACGGGCCACAGACATTGGCGCAATCGGTCACGATGGCGCGTCAGGCGGTGGCCGATGGTATTCGTTACGTGCTTGCTACGCCGCACCATTTGGATCGGCATTATCAGAATCCAGGTCCGGTGGTCACTGCCGCAGTTGCAACTTTGCAAGCTGAACTCGAGCGACAACAAGTGCCGTTAACGGTGTTTGCCGGTCAAGAGATTCATCTGAGTGATGATTTAGTGACCAGTCCGCAGCAGCTGTTGGGGATTGATGCGGGTCAGCGTTATGTGTTGTTGGAACTGCCACATGAGCACGTTCCCAATTATTTGTCCCAAGTCGTGTTCGAATTATTGCAACGAGGGACGGTTCCGATAATCGCACATCCGGAACGCAATACGGAAATGATTGCGCACCCTGAGCGACTTTATGACTTAGTACAGCAGGGGTGTTTAGCACAAGCAACGGCGGGCAGTTTAGTGGGGGATTTCGGTTATCAGATTAAATGTACAACGCTGGAATTAATTAAATGCGGATTGGTACAAGTGATTGCCACGGATGCGCATCTGATGCCTCAGCGAAGCTTCAGATTGCGAGCGGGCTATCAAGCACTCGCACATTTGGATGAAAGTTATGTAGAACGGTTTGAAGCAAACGCACGGCACTTATTGAACGGGGAAACAGTCATGGCGACTGCAATCGTGCAGCCGCGTCGACAACGAAAATTTTGGCTATTTTGAGAGGGGTAATTAATCATGAAAGCATTAGTAACGGGGGGCGCGGGCTTCATTGGGTCGCACTTGGTCGATCATTTGGTAGAAGCTGGCTTTGACGTAGTGGTCGTTGATGATTTATCGATGGGAGCCATCAGCAACATCAAGCATTGGGAGGACGTCACGATTTATGTCGCTGATGTTTGTAATGATGAATTTATGCAACAGCTACTTGCAGACGAACGACCAGATTACATTTATTTCTTGGCCGCTATCGCAAGTGTTGCGGATTCAATTGAACGACCAGCAGAAACGCATGCCGTCAATCATACGGCCGTATTTAATTTATTAGAATACATTCGCAAGATTCAATTGCCAATCAAACAATTTCTGTTTACCTCATCGGCGGCTGTCTATGGCAATTTGCCTGAGTTACCTAAACGTGAGGATTCCCGGGTCGCACCAGTTTCACCATACGCGATTGATAAATATGCGACGGAACGGTTTGTGCTGGCATACGGTGAGTTATACGACTTACCGACCGTCTGTGTCCGGTTCTTCAACGTGTATGGACCACGCCAAAATCCGAGTTCACCATATTCAGGTGTCTTATCAATTTTAACGGATTGCTTGAAATATCAACGACCATTTACCTTATTTGGCGATGGTAGCCAGACCCGTGACTTTGTCTATATTCAAGACGTCATCCAGGCACTTTGGCTAATTACGGAAAAGCAGATCCAACACGAGGTCATCAATATCGCCAACGGTTCTGAAACGAGTTTGAACGGCATTATTAAGATGTATCAGGAGATTGCGGGCCAGTCATTGGAAATCAAGCAAGCGGAGCAACGCGGTGGAGAAGTCGCACATTCCGTGGCAAGCATTGGCAAGTTGGCGCGGCTGAACTATTCGACTGAGTGGCCGTTAAGAAAAGGATTGACTAAATATTGGGAAGGGGAACGGGCGGATGCATGAAGTCGAAGTGAATGAGGCAGCTGCGGATGACGAATTCCAATACAAATTTATGACCCAGATTGGTGATCCGATAACGGGCTGGCGACTAGGGTTAAAGCGTTGTTTTGATTTGAGTGTTGGCTTAGTGGGAACCGTGTTGAGTGCACCAATTATTTTATTGTTCGCGATTATTATCAAACTCACGTCGGATGGCCCGATCTTCTACAAGCAGGAACGCATCGGCTGGATGGGCACGAGCTTTGAACTGATCAAGCTTCGATCGATGTATCTTGATGCGGAAGCAAAAACGGGTGCGGTCTGGGCCCGGAAAAACGATCCGCGGATCACACCGATTGGCCGTTTCATGCGCAAGACCCGCATTGATGAATTACCGCAGTTTTGGCATGTTTTAAAGGGCGACATGAGCTTAGTTGGCCCGCGCCCGGAACGACCGGTATTAACGGAAAAGTTTAGCCAGCAGCACCCTGATTTTCCTAAGCGATTGCGCATTATTCCAGGCATTACGGGCTATGCCCAAATCAATGGGGGCTATGATATTACGCCAGGAGAAAAGTGCCAGTTGGACAATTACTATATTGAGCACTTCTCAGTCTGGTTTGATATTCGGATGTTGCTGGGGACAGTCAAGGTGATTTTCACTGGGGATGGTGCACGATAGATGAAGATTGTTTATGTCATCACGCAGGCCACCTGGGGCGGTGCGCAAGCCCATCTATATAGCTTGATCCAACAACAGGTGCGACTGGGCAATACTGTAACCCTAGTTTGTGGCAAGACGGGTTGGCTAAGTACGAGAATCGGTGCCGATTTTCCATCGGTGGACGTTGTGCCAATTTCCAGCTTAGTACGTCAAATTGCGCCCATGCGCGATTTAAGTGCCATTCATGCCTTAAGAACGTTACTGCGAAGTAAGCGTCCGGATGTTGTCCATCTACATTCCTCAAAGGCCGGAATGATTGGGCGGTTAGCGACAGCCGGGTTGGGATTTAACGTCATATTCACAGTCCATGGATGGGGGTTCACACCGGGGGTCGGGAAGAAGCGGCAACTGTTAATGAAAAGTATTGAGAAGCTATTGCGGCATTTAACGACCTATTACATCTGCGTCTCTCAGTTTGATTATGAGCTGGGGGTGCAAAACGGTGTGATTACTAAGAGACGTCCGGGGTGTGTGATTCATAATGGCGTTACGGCGTTGGACACGCCGCTAAAGCCTGAACGTCGAGAAACGTTTGTGTTATCCATGGCGGCACGTTTTGATGCGCCCAAGCGACAAGATATCCTAATTCGGGCGTTGTCGGAGCTACCCGAAGAAGTCCCAATTGTCTGTAACCTACTGGGCGACGGGCCGCTGCTTCAAGAATGCAAAAATTTAGCAGTGCGTTTGAATGTGAGTTCGAAGGTGCAATTTCGGGGTGTCGTGGATAATGTTCAGCAATATTATCGTCAGTCCGATGTTGCCGTCTTAATCTCAGATTACGAGGCACTTCCCATCAGTTTGGTAGAAGCGTTGGCACAGCGCCTACCAATAATTGCTTCTCACGTTGGTGGTATTGACGAATTAATCCATGAAAATGGCTTTTTAGTCAATAATGATCCTAAGCAAATTGCTGAAAAAATCATTTTACTCTACCGATCAAATCAAATGGCGCAGCTAAAACGTAATTCGTATCGAATTTATGAGCATCAGTATACTGAACAGGCGATGTTAGAACAAACTCAAGCTTGCTATTTGCAATGCTTGGCTTAAATGAAGGGACCTTGTGATGACTAAAGTAGTTCATGTCTTATTTTCTTCCAAACTAGGTGGTGCTGAACAAGTTGCCATTAATATCAGTGAAAATTTAAAATCGGCTTATGACTTCACGTACTTTTCGCCAGCTGGGTCGATTCAAGAATGCCTGACGGATGCAGAGATTGCCTATCGAACTTTTAATCCAAAGCGAATTTTTGAGTTTGTGCGGACCATGAAGGCGATTGACCCTGACATTATTCATGCTCATGATTTCAAAGCCAGCTTCCTAGTTAATCTGCTGTTTCACCACATCCCAATCGTGACCCACATCCACCAAGCACCACGGTGGCAAACGGGTCGCAACTGGAAGAGTATTGCTTTCAAGTACGTTGGGCGAAAAAGTGCGCAAGTGCTCTATGTTTCGGATTATGCGAAAGAATCCTATCGGTACCAGCATCAATTATCAAATGTCACCATTGTCCCAAATGGAATTGATATGGCTCGAATCGTCAAGATGGCAAGCCCAAAACCTGCACAGACGTTTGATTTATTATTTGTTGGTCGTTTAGCAGAAGTAAAAGACCCGGAAAAATTCGTGGAAATTGCACAACAATTGCTAGTGACCAATCCTGAATTGACAATTGGCATTATCGGCGATGGCGTTCTTAAGGAACGAATTAGCCACTTAATCCAGGCGACGCCACAAATTAAGTTATTAGGTTTCCAGAGCAATCCGTATCAATACATGGCGGCTGCCAAGGTCGTGCTATCGACTTCAAAATCAGATGGGTTTGGCCTGACGATGGTCGAGGCGGCGCTGCTGGGGGCGATTCCGATTGCACCTCCTGTAGGTGGTATCTCGCAGACTGCCGTGAAGGTGAATGGCTTTATCTATATGCAAGAAGACGCACTCATTGAATTCTTAGCCCGTCTTTTTTCAGATGCTGAATTCTATTGTGAAAACAAATTAAGACTAGCGGATGCTGATTTACATTATTATGACAAAACCCGGTTTATCGACCAAATCCAGCGAGTTTATCAAGAGGTTCTGAGCGATGATCGAAGTCGGTAGTCAAGCGAAAAATAAGTGTTGGAAACCGCTACTATTTCTGGTCGGATTTTATTTAATTTATCAACCAAACTTTTGGGCTAACACTTATCTTCCAATGATTGTGACGCTTGGAATAATGGTGAGTTGCGTACTGGTCCTATCGCCTAAAGAAATCGGACTGACGCTGAATCGACTGAAAATTTTTGTGATTGGTGTTTCATTATCAATGGTGTATTTTGCGTTTAGAGCGTTACTAGTTGACAATGATCCCCGCATTATCCAAAATACGGCAATTATCATCAACGTTATTGCTCTGGTGTTATGATTGGAAGTGTTGCGAAAATATTTCCAGATGAGTGCCGAGCAAGTTCTGGGTTGGTTGCTGTGGCTAGTTGTGATCCAATGCTTCTTTGCGTTGATCATGCTAGTTAGTTCAGGATTGAGAGCAGCGATTTTAGCGAGAACGGCAGCAGGTATCATTGAAAATCAGTTTGTTTACGGTGAACGCTTATATGGGATTAGCAGTGATTATACTTTCTTTACTCCCATCTATCACAGTATCATCGGCTTGATGGCGATTTATTTGGGCATAAATGTTAATAAAAAATATTATTGGTTTCTCCCATTTTGTGTGTTCATTATTGTGCTGAATGGCCGTACTGGTTTGGTGACGTTAGTGTTTGGTTTTGCCTTGATGTTAGCAAAGCGAATGGCAGCTAGCTTTCAAGGATTCGTACAAGGCAGTGTGTTAGTTGCCACGAGTATCGGATTTGTCATGTTAGGACTGTCTTTTTTACAAGCTATCCAGCCAGACACCTATACTTGGATCGTTAGCGGCTTCGAGGATACATTGGCACTTGTATTTGAGGGCAATAAGCAAGGAAATTATGAACAATTGACCGACTCGTTTTTGCTATTTCCGACCGGCCTGTGGTCCTGGCTATTTGGATACGGTGTGCGCGTTTATGGTGGAAATACCAGCAATATTTGGTTTGGCACTTCTGATATTGGTTATATCAACGACCTGTTTATGGGTGGCCTAGTTTACATGGGCATTCTTTATAGCACGATTATTGCCCACTTAATCACTTGTCATCAAAAAGCAGAGGTCAAAGTTCGCGGGTCCATGCTGTTTCTAGCATTTTTTGTCGTCCTGATAATTGCGAACTATAAGGGTGAAGTCGCTCGGAGCGGTGTTGTTTTGACATCAATTATATTTATGTGTTACTTATTTTCAACCGAACCACAGAATGAGGAGAGAACATGGAAAGCAGCGTAGTTATGAGCGTTTACAACGAGCGGCCTGAACAGGTCCAGCAAGCGATTAGTTCTATTTTGAGACAAACCTATTTACCAACTGAGTTCATCATTGTACTCGACGATCCCAATCAAAGTGATTTGAAAGCATTACTGCAGGATTACGATCACCAGACGGATATCATTAAGCTAGTGTTGAACCGAGAAAATATCGGTTTAGCGGCGAGTCTCAATAAGGCAATCGAGTTAGCCAGTAATGAACTGATTGCTCGCATGGACGCAGATGACATTTCAGAACCGAGGAGACTAGAGCTGGAGTTGGACGAGCTCAAACGACGGCACCTTGATTTGGTCTCCGGAAACATTGCTTACATGGATGAAAATGGCATTGTGACTGGCGGGAAGTCCGTAATCCCGGAAGATGAACGACTGATTGCGAAATTGTTGCCGTATGGGTCGACCATTATTCACCCGACTGTGTTGATGCGCAAGTCAGCTATTGAACAGGTTGGTGGATATCGACTGTTACCAACTGCAGAAGACTACGATCTCTGGCTGCGGATGCTCGCCAGTGGTTTGAAAATTGGGTCGATCAATGCGCAAGTTTTGAAGTATCGCTTGCGTGACAATAGCATGACGAGCAATGCTTGGAAGACCTACATTGTGTCGCGATATATTCAGAAATTATATGCGCAACGAAAACGTACCGGCCACGACACCTTTAAATCTGACGACTATGATTTATTCGCCAAAATAAATGATGAGCCGATGCGCCAAAAGTTCAATCGTGGCCAGTATCATTTTGAATTGGCAATGTACGCGTTGAGAAACAAGAAAATTGGCCATGCTTGTTATCGAATTATCAAAGCGATGTTTACGACTAAAAACAATTTTCAGTTTGTCATCAATTATCTCAGCTTCAGGGTCATTTGGTTTGCAAGTGAGCGCGTACGGTGAAACGTAGCTGCGAGCATACGCGGTGTTAGTTTTGTGAGCAGCAGATTGAAACTTGTTTGTTCGCACAATATTAGTTGGTTCGATTGGAATGCCACATCACATTCGAATGATTGTGATTAGTCACGACGATTAGAAGGGGCGGCTGTCCGGACGAATTGCAGCATTCTCGCCGAAAATCCGGTCAAGGCGCCAGTGGCAGGTCAGTTAGCCGATCAGAGAAGGTCATAACGCAGCAGTCTAATGAGAGAGGAGAAGTTATGTTAGTCAGTATCAAAAATAAATATCGATCTTTTCCTGTTCAAATTAAGGCTTCAATTTGGTTTCTGATCTGTGCCTTCTTAGAGAAAGGGATTTCCATCATTGCAACCCCCATCTTCACACGGTTGCTGTCTGCTTCAGAATATGGTCAATTTAACGTGTTATCTTCCTGGCTAACGATCGTGACCATCATTGTGTCATTGAATCTGTGTTACGGTGCTTATACACAAGGTTTGGTAAAATTTGATCAAAATCGCAGTGATTATTCATCAGCGTTGCAGGGGCTGACAATTTTGTTGGTCTTGGTCTGGACGATTATCTATCTGATTTTTCATCAGTTCTGGAATGCCATTTTCTCGTTAACGACTACTCAGATGTTAGCAATGTTATTGATGGTCTGGACCTCATCGGTATTTAACTTTTGGGCTGGTGAGCAAAGAGTCGCTGTCAAATATAAGTCCTTAGTACTGGTCACACTGTTGGTTTCATTTGCAAAACCAATTGTGGGTGTGCTGCTTGTTGTTCATGCCCAAGACAAAGTTACCGCACGTTTTGTCGGGCTCGCGTTGGTTGAACTACTGGGCTATTCTGGTTTGTTTTTGATACAAATGGCGCGTGGTAAAAGATTTTTCTCAAAACGGTTTTGGCGCCATGCTTTACTGTTTAATCTACCCTTAGTGCCACATTATTTATCACAAATTGTGCTCAGTAGTGCCGATCGAATCATGATTGCCAATATGGTAGATTCTAAAAGTGCAGGTATCTATAGCTTGGCTTATTCGATTTCACAGATTATGACATTGTTTAATGTTGCCTTGTCACAAACACTGAGTCCGTGGATCTACCAAAAAATTAAGGATAAGCGGATTGAAGAGATTGCAGGTGTCGCATATGGGGCACTCATACTAATTGCGACGGTAAACATCTGTTTAATTGCATTTGCACCGGAAGTTGTTGCCATCTTTGCACCGAGCACCTATTACAGCGCCACCTGGATCATTCCACCAGTGGCAATGAGCGTCTTTTTCATATTTGCATTTGATTTATTTGCAAAATTTGAATTTTATTACGAACGGACCACTTTAATTATGGTTGCTAGTATCTTCGGTGCGGTGTTGAACCTGGTGCTCAATTGGTTATTGATACCACTTTTTGGGTACTATGCGGCAGGCTATACAACGTTGGCTTGTTACATGTTGTATGCAGTCTTTCATTATATTTTCATGAATCGAATTTGTCGAAAAGAAATTGGTAGCGTCCCATACAGCGCTAAGCTCTTACTGTTAATTACTGTGATCTTTCTAACACTGGGATTCATCTTGTTAAGTGCGTATTGGAATTTTTGGCTGAGGTATTTCATGATTCTGATGATCTTTCTTGGTGTATTTTTCAAACGTGATTATTTATGGGCGTTTATTGAACGAATGATACGAATGAGAAGCTAGCAGAGGATGATTGGGCATGTCTGCGAGCTTTCCAGTCCGACAAAAAAGCGACCGCAACCTCAAAGTTGCTGTCGCTTTTCCTGTCCTATCGAACTTTACCAGACCAATCCACATTGCCATGCAGCGTCCGCGTTGCGAGCACGAACCCGCGGAGACTGGTGTCTTTTGGCATCTTCTGCCAGGCCTGAATTGCGGCACTATCCTGAACAGCGGTGCCGCGGAAGAGGGCGATGTTGGCTGCGGCCATGCCACGTGCCAGCTGATTGACTTTCGTGGTCGACAGATTGCTTTCATCACGATCCTCGTATAGCTGACTGAGGGCGGCGTTGTACCCGGCTGCGTAGAGCACGTCATGATCATACTTCTGATAGGCGCGCATGGCTTTGGTGCCATCATGCCGTTTAATATAAGCGCTGACGTTCAGCGGCGTGGCGTGGTAAGTGGCAGTACCAGTGTCCTGATTTATTTTTAATGTTCCATAGTAATGTGAGCCAAGTATCAAGGCACCACTAGCGATATCAGTCAGTGAATGGCCGTTGACGTTGGTCGATTTAATATTTTGAGCATGAATATGACCGGTCAGTGAGAGCTTGATTCCCGCGGAAGTGAAGGTTTTGCGCACATCCTCAGCATAACCGATCGTGTAGTCTTGATGAATCACGGTATGGTCCATCGTATTATGATGGAGGACTGGAATCAGCGTCGCGTGCGCTTTTTTTGCTTGACGGCCCACTTTGGCGATCCACTGGAGGGTGCCATCCGTCAAACCGCCGCCAACGGTCGAGTTGCCTTGTTGATAATTACTTTTATAAATAGCGGAGTTGAGCATCAGAAACCAAGTCCGTTTGCTAGGTTTGACCAAGTAGCTCAGCGAATTTGGGTCCTGTTCACTGGCTTGACCGTAGCCGGCTTGGTGATAAATCTTTTTAAACTGAGTCGGACTGGTTGCCTCAGCGGTGTATTGATGCTGGCCTTTGAAGCCACGGGCAATCGGATTATTTAAGTCGTGATTACCGGGAACCACGTAAACGCGGATGCCGTGGTTGGTCAATCGCCTGAGCTGTTTGGCCACGTATTTATGACTCGCTTGCTCGCCGTTATTGGTGATGTCACCACTAATGAGCACGACATCGGGCTTCGTTTTTAACGCTTGAGCAATCCACGCTTTAAATATCGTTGCACTGTACTTTAAATCCGCACCCGCGTCATTGCCCGCATACTGATTGAAAGCCTTACCATTATCATGCAGGCTAGGCGCAATCACGTGATCATCACTAATGACCATTGCCGTTAAAGTTTTGTGGGTGACGGCGGGGATGGTGGTAGCTTGCTGTGAGTGACAGCCCGTGAGCACCAGGCTGATACCGCTAATGGTCAGCAGGGCGAGTAATGGTTTCCATATTTTCATCTTAATCGTCTCGATTCTAGAAGTCCTATTAAATTTATTATACCCGTTTATTTGCAGGGTTAGCTGAGTAAGTTATGGAAACCAACAAAAAAGACGATCATCACGATCGTCTTTTTGTAACTATGCATAATTAAGCTTTTTTAGCAGGCTTCCAAACTCCGAGAATCACACCGGCAATGACAGCACCGATAACGGTTGCGCCAATGTAACCCCAGATGTTTGTGGCGAGCAATGAAACCCACAGGCCACCATGAGGGGCAGGGACAGCAACGCCCCAGAGTTGCGTCAAACCACCAGCAATGGCGGCACCAACAACACTAGAACCAATGACGTGCAATGGGTCAGCAGTGGCGAATGGAATGGCACCTTCAGTAATGAAGGAAATCCCAAGTAACCAGTTTGAAATCCCAGCTTTACGTTCGTCATCCGTGAACTTCTTTGGCCAGAATGCCGTTGCAATCGCCGTTGCCAATGGTGGCACCATCCCACCGACCATAACAGCGGCCATCAAGTTACCATCTTGGGTGGCGGTAAAGGCACCCGTTGCGAAGACGTAAGCGGCCTTGTTGAAAGGACCACCCATATCGATCGACATCATTCCACCGAGCACTAAACCAAGTAGGACGGCGTTTCCAGTACCCATTGAGTTCAAGAAGTGGGTAATCCAGGCATTGATCACAGAGAAGATTGGGTTAACAACGAAGAACATCAGCGCAGCAATGATTAATAATCCGAGAATTGGGAAAATCAACATTGGCTTCATACCGTCTAAGGATTGTGGCATGTTCTTAGTCCACTTCTTCATCCAAACGGTAATGTAACCGGCTAAGAAACCAGCGGCTAAACCACCTAAGAAACCAGCAGGACTTTTGGCGTTAGCGGTGATCGAAGCGGTGTAAACACCACCGTAAGCACCGGTGTAGACCGTTGCCATGAAACCACCAACGAACCCAGGCATCAACGCAGGACGATCACCGATCGATTCGGCAATGTAACCGGCTAAGACGGGTACCATGAAGGCAAAGGCCATGTTACCAGCTTGGTTGAAGAAGGTGAAGGCCAGACTCTTGCTACCAGCAAACTGTTCGATGATGAAGGAGAGGGCCATTAAGATCCCACCACCAACAACGAATGGCAGCATGTGGGAAATCCCGTTCATTAAGTCTTTGTAAACTTCGCCCCAAACGCTACCGTTTGCACTGCCAGCTTCGTCATCATCAGCATCGCCGCCATCAGCATCGTGATAAACGGGCGCTTTGCCACTTAAGGCTTCTTGAACCAGTTGGTCAGCTTTGTTGATTCCGTCCGTTACGGGGCGGTTTACTAAGTGTTTACCATCAAAACGGGCCATCTTAACTTTCTTATCAGCCGCAATCACGACCCCATCGGCCCGCGCGATTTCGTCGGCAGTCAATAAATGCTTGACCCCTTCAGAACCGTTCGTTTCGATTTTAATGTCGACGCCAGCTGCTTCACCGGCCTTGATCAATGCGGCTTCAGCCATGTAAGTGTGGGCGATACCGTTTGGACAAGCGGTAACCCCAACGAGATATGGCCGTTTCTGATCAGTAGGGGTGCTGGCTGCTGCAGCTTCTTTTTCAGCTTTCGCAGCGGCATCCTTCGCTTCTTTTTCTTCCTTGGCAGCTTGCGCATCACCGAATAATTGTTGTACTTCTTCGGGTGACTGTGCATTCTTAAGTTTGGCCACTAAGTCAGGGTCGATCAGCAAGCTTGAGAGGGCGGCCAGTGCAGCCAAGTGGGTGTTGTTGGCGCCTTCTGGAGCAGCAATCATAAAGAAGAGGTGAACGGGTTGACCATCCAACGCGTTGAAGTCAACACCGTCTTTACTTTTGGCAAAGAGCACGGTAGCCCGGTTAACGGCCTTATCTTTGGCGTGGGGCATTGCGATCCCATCACCGATCCCAGTCGTTGATTCGGCTTCCCGTTTGATGATGTCTTGTTTGTAGAGCGCTTCGTCATTGATGACGCCTTGTTCGGCATATTTATGAACTAATTCATCAATGGCTTCATCCTTGGTCGTGGCTTGCATGTCCATGATCATGACATCTTTTAGTAATAAATCGCGGATATCCATGTTAAGGTAACAGTCCTTTCATTAGTTAGCGAGTTGTTCGATGTGAATGAGTGGTAAAATTTCATCGATTTTGACCCGGGTCGCAATGTCTTCTGAGAAGGCCGTTGCGGAACCACATGCGAGGCCGTAACGGAAACTTTCGACCGCATCGTGGGTCTTGGCAAACGTTCCGACGAAACCACCAATCATTGAATCACCAGCACCCACCGAGTTGATCACGTGGCCCTTAGGTGCGGGGCTAAAGTAGACCGCATCTTTTGTAATCAGGAGACCACCATCACCAGCCATTGAAATCAGTACGTGTTGCGCGCCTTCCGCCAGCATCCGTTGGCCAGCCGCAATAATATCAGCTTGGCTGTTAAACATCGTGTGGTAATAATCAGCGAGTTCATGATTATTTGGTTTAACGACGAGTGGGTGACTTGGTAAGGTCTTCTTCAAGGCTTCCCCAGTAGTGTCAATGACAAAGTTCGCACCAGCTGCTTCAACTTTTTGAATAATGTCATAGTAGAAGCTATCTGGTAAGCTCGGTGCCAAACTACCGGACATCACAACCACGTCATCTGGCGTTAAATGTGCTAATTCGGTATAGAAGGCATCGATTTCAGCGGCAGTAATGTCAGGACCAGCACCGTTTAATTCGGTTTCTTCTTCAGCGTGAATCTTGACATTGATTCTAGTGTCATCAGCAATCGGGGTAAAATGACAATCCAGACCCTTGGCCTTCAGCGCGTCACTGATAAAGGTTCCAGTAAAGCCACCGATAAAGCCGAGTGCTTTGTTAGGCTGGTCTAAGTCATTTAAAATCTGTGAAACATTGATTCCTTTACCACCAGGCAACTTGGCGGTGTGCGCTAAGCGATTAACGCTTCCGAGTGCCATGTGGGGCAGTTGAACCACGTAGTCAATCGATGGATTGACGGTAATGGTGTAAATCATGATTGAACCTCCTGAATCGTAGTTAATGGTTGGTACTGTTCGGCAACGCTCGGTGTCAGCTGGTCGGTGATGATCGTCGCACTGGACAAATCACCGACGCGCGCAAACGAGACGTGATCGAACTTAGTGTTGTCAGCTAAAATAAAGCTTTCTTCACTTTGCAAGATTGCGGTTTTTTTGACGACCGCTTCATCAGGGTCGGGCGTGGTGAGCCCGAACTTTGGGTGGACACCGTTGATTCCAAGGAAAACTTTGTTGAATCGGTATTCCTCCAACGATTTGACCGCTTCGGGACCAATCACGGCTTTGGTGGTGCCTTTCAAATTGCCACCAAGCAAGTAGGTCTGAATGCCCATGTCCGCTAAGGCGGAAGCGTGGACGACCCCGTTAGTCACAACACGCAGGTTATAACTTGGATTTAAATGGTGGATCATCGCCAGTGTTGATGTCCCGGCGTCCAAATAAATCACGTCATCAATCTGAATGTTGGCGACTGCTTGCTGCGCGATATGGTCCTTCGCGTTCACGTTGCGGGAGACCTTATCATTCATCGCGGGTTCCTCTTGGAGTGAGTTCATATACTTCGCACCCCCATGGACGCGGAGCAATTCGCCCTGTTCCTCTAATTGTTGCAGATCTCGACGAGCCGTCGATTCCGAACAATTGGTTTCAGAACAGATGTCCTTGATTTTAATAATGCCCTTGAAGCGGATCGTATTTAAAATGTACTGTTGTCGTTCTTCTGTAAGCACTTTCAAATCCCTCCGCATAATAATATACCTGTTTAAGCATCAAAATGCAACAAAAACCTTCAAAAAAATTCAAAAAAATTCAAAAGCCGTCATCAAACCGTCATTTCGTCGTAAATTGGCGTCAACTGCCACCTTTAGGCGTGGAACTTTTGACGAAGCCGCCGAAGATTTGTATACTAGGTCAGGTATCTAATTTCGCACGATCAGATTTCGTAGATAATAATATAGAAGAAACGGGAGAAAAGAACATGTTTGTTGATCAAGTAAAAGTAGATGTAAAGGCCGGTAACGGTGGTAACGGCATGGTTGCTTTCCGCCGTGAAAAATTTGTGCCAAACGGGGGACCAGCTGGTGGTGACGGCGGCCGTGGTGGTAGCGTCATCTTGCAAGCTGACGAAGGGCTACGGACGTTGATGGATTTCCGTTATACGCGCAAGTTCAAGGCTGCCGCTGGTGGTAATGGGATGATTAAGCAAATGACGGGGCGTTCTGCCAAGGACACCATCATCAAAGTTCCACTCGGAACCACGGTGACGGATGCGGAGACCGGCGAGTTGATCGGTGATATCGTCGACAAAGACCAGCAATTAGTGGTCGCAAAAGGTGGCCGTGGTGGTCGGGGCAATATTCATTTTGCCAGTGCTAAGAACCCAGCGCCAGAAATCGCTGAAAATGGTGAACCAGGCGACGAATTAACCATTCGAATGGAATTGAAAGTATTGGCAGATGTTGGTCTCGTTGGGTTCCCATCAGTCGGAAAATCCACGTTACTTTCAGTCGTAACGAGTGCGAAGCCTAAGATTGCCGCTTACCACTTCACGACGTTGGTGCCTAACCTCGGCATGGTTCGTTTGGATGATGGACGTGACTTTGTCATGGCGGACTTGCCAGGACTGATCGAAGGCGCTGCTAACGGGGTCGGCTTAGGAATTCAGTTCCTGCGCCATATCGAACGGACTCGCGTTATTTTGCATTTGATTGATATGAGTGGGGTCGAGGAAAATGACCCGTTTGAAGATTATCACAAAATCAATCATGAGCTGACGAGTTATGATCCGGACTTACTCAAACGGCCACAAATCGTTGTCGCCACTAAGATGGATATGCCAGATGCCGCGGAAAACTTGGAAACCTTCAAGGCCAAGCTTGCGACTGATGACACGTTGCCAACAATACCCGCGATTTATCCGGTATCCGCGATCACACAACAGGGGTTGAAGGCGTTGCTTGCCAAAACGGCGGACTTATTAGACACGACGCCACAATTCCCAATCAAGGGTGTCGATGATCTTAAGCACCGCGATTACACGACAGAAACGGATGCTGACTTTACGGTTGATAATCCAGAACCAGGTCTGTTCGTGCTCTCAGGTGAAAAGCTCGAACGACTCTTCAAGATGACTAACTTAGATCACGAAGAAAGCTTGATGCGGTTTGCACGACAACTGCGTGGGATGGGCGTGGACGATGCGCTCCGAGCTGCCGGTGCTAAGAACGACGATACGATTCAAATTCTCGACTACTCATTCCAGTTTATGGATTAACATAGCAGAGATCAGGATTCGGTGGTATGCCTAATTACTGCAGTGCCATAATCTAGGCATACGCCAGCTGTGAGGGGTTGGAGAGCAATGCTTCTAGCTGGTTAATTCACATCAAAAAAGACACGATTATAGCATTCGGCTATAGTCGTGTCTTTTTGGTCTCAATTCGGTCATCCAAATAATAATCGTTGTTCACTCAAGCGGTAACCAAATAATCGTAGTGGCTGTGGTTCCGTCTGAATATAAAGCTGGGCCTGACCATTGACTTGGCGAGTCCGCATATTGAACTGGTCCAACGTCAGCGGATGACCACTACTAGCCGCTACTAGGACTAATTGCTGGTGCACCAGACTGACGCTTTGAATTGGCTGGAGTTCGTTTCGATTGACTTCCCAATAGAGGGGCAATGTTTGTTGTAAGTCGGCGGTCGACAGATTAAAATCGATCAGTCGCATGGTGATCACCTCACGTTTTGTGCATTCAATAGCAGTATACGATAGCACCGAGGGTTAATCAATCTCGACTGAGATGCGGTGTGATTGTGGATGACGGAAACCTTGAAAACGGTCACATTTGGTCATGTTCGGCCGCAAACGGTCATGGTTGCCAGATTGGTATTGGTGAATTCGCAATATCTGCTAACGCAATGCGCTTATTAAAATTCAGCACTAAGTAGGATTAAAACGTGCCAATTCGTTGGTTTACTGTTCGTCAGCCGGTACGCGTCCAATTCCGACTTCCGGGGCCGGCTGACAATTGCTGGAACGTAAGCCGACATCGATTTGAACTCACGCAGAAAATCACTGCGCAATTTCAAATACGAGTCTTATTCTAAGCCGGAAGAAAGACACTTCCAGCTAAGAATAATTTGGCTACTGAGCATTGTCAGCCAGCCCCTCCAGTTGGGAAGCCGCTCGAATGGCTGATGAACGGCCGCCTATTTCGGTACAATTGACTACTGAGTATTAGGAGACAGGTCCTTCAGACGAACTTCAAATCAACACCAATGATGACTTGTGACATCGAGTTACTGAAAAAATAATCTAAATATTATGGACAGTTTTAATAGTAACTAGTCTTCAAGCTCGACGATCGCATTGAATTCATCTAGAAGTCAGGGCTTTGCTGTCTTAACCGACTGAAGAAAATTCTGATAAATTCAGTGAAGCACTGGTTCGAAGACTTAAAACATTGGAGGAAGTTTAGCTAGCATTGATACAAGCCTGACAGTTAGATGTCAAAATGACGGTTTACTGCGAACCAACGAATATTCCATCAAAAGTTGAGTCCGCCCATGTTCGCTTTTCGATTACTATCCCGGCTGGAAGGTATTCGGGGCAAGGCCCAGTCTGACTCGCGCACGTTTCATCCATATCGCAGTCACATGAAAGACCAGTATTTAAGCCGTGGGTTGTCGGCTTAAATCTGTGCCCACCACGTTCAGGCTATTGCCCAGAATGCCTGGAAGACGGCGTAGGGCGACGCCACGACGGCAAGTTTACGGTAACTCGCACTGTTTCCAGCGGTCTCAGCTGGCAGCTTTTGACCTAAGAATTGGCACGTTTCAGCCATAATTCATGACAGAACGACCGTTACAGCGTGTTTGCTTCTCTAAATACGACTCAAAAGGTAGGTGGTTGTAAACGGATAACCCCAAATAATCACGACCGTTTAAGGTGAAAGGTCGAAACCGAGTGCGATAATTTTGGTCTGTCATGTTAAAATAAACTGAACCCATTTTTAATGGCGGTTGGTGACGATTAACTTCAGTGACCAGCCGAGACTTTGCAGTGCTAACAATTGTTAATTGCCGTTAGATTCGGTAAAATAGTTAGCAGACTGTATAGATAGGACGAACAAAAATATGCAATTAGAATTTTTAGGTACCGGTGCCGGCTCACCGGGGAAATTCCGCAATGTGACCAGTACGGCGCTCCGGCTGTTGGATGAGCGTAATGAAGTCTGGTTATTCGATGTTGGTGAAGGCACCCAACATCAAATTTTACGGACGACGCTAAAACCCCGTAAAATTGCCAAAATCTTTATTACCCATTTACACGGTGACCACATCTTTGGCTTGCCGGGACTATTGAGCTCGCGGTCGTTTCAAGGTGGCGATGAACCACTGACGGTTTACGGCCCAGTCGGTGTCCGGGACTTTGTTCAAACGGCGCTCCGGGTCTCCGGAACCCATTTGTCATACCCACTCAAGTTTCACGAAATCACGAAGGCTGGGACCGTGTTTGAAGACGTGACGTTTAAGGTCAGCTGCGAACCACTAGACCACCGAATTGCTTGTTTTGGTTATCGGGTGGAAGAAGCCGACCATCCGGGTGAGTTGCAAGCGGACCGCTTAAAAGCACTTAATATTCCGAGTGGCCCCGTTTATGGTCAATTGAAAGCCGGTCAAACGGTAACTTTGCCTGATGGACGGACGATCAACGGGCAAGACTATATCGCGGCGCCGCAAAAAGGACGCATTGTCACCATTTTGGGCGACACGCGGCGAACACCACATGCCCTGAGTTTGGCACAAGATGCGGACGCATTGGTGCATGAAAGTACGTTTGGCAAGGACGAAGGCAAGCTAGCTCACAATTACTACCATTCGACCAGCACGCAAGCTGCCCAAGTTGCCAAACAAGCTGGCGTCAAACAATTGTTATTGACGCATATTTCAGCGCGGTATACTGGCAAATTGAGCAAAGAACTACAAAATCAAGCCCAGAAAGTTTTTAAGGCGTCGAAAGTGGTCCGTGACTTTGACGTGATCGAAATTCCACTTCCTAAGAAAGGTTAGGTGCGGATATGGCAGATTTAGCAGGTAAAATGGTGTTAGTAACGGGTGCTTCCAGCGGTCTCGGTGAACAATTAGCGTTGGCGGTTGCCGCTCAGGGCGCGAATGTCGTGCTCGCCGCGCGTCGTCGTGAACGGTTGACGCAAGTGGCTGACCAATGTCGAATCTTGTCACAGCAACAAGCAATTGCGATCACCTGTGATGTCAGTCGCGTGACAGCCGTCGACCAAGTTTTTGCGACCATCGATGATTTGTTTGGTCGTCTTGATGTGGTCATTAATGCGGCTGGTTTCGGGGACATGACCAATGTGGTCGATATGGAAGCGGCCACGATGGAACGGATGTTGCGGGTCAATACCTTGGGGACGATGTACGTGAGTCAACTCGCTGCGAAGCGGATGGTTCAGCAACACGCCGGAGAAATCGTGAACGTGGCTTCGATGGCCGGTAAGATTGCGACGCCCAAGTCCGCGGTGTACGCTGCTAGTAAGGCCGCAATTATCGCGTATGACAATGCTTTGCGATTGGAATTAAAAGCGGACCACGTGAACGTGTTGACGGTCAATCCGGGTCCCATCAAAACCGACTTTTTCAAAATTGCCGATCCAGATGGGGATTATATCGAACGTATGGACCGTTTAGCGCTTAATCCGGTCAAGTTTGCGGCATTGATCGTCAGTCGCATTGGCCGCGGACAGCGCGAGCTCAATCGGCCGTGGCTCATGTCGGTCGCTAATTTAGGTTATCAGGTCGCGCCGAAGCTGGGGGACTGGCTGACTGGCACGGTATTTAATTTTAAATAGGGGATGAGTGGAATGAAAAATCAATGGCGGTTAGTGAGTGCGCTGGTGATCGCGTTAGTCGTGATTATCTTTGCCATTTTAAATGTGGAACCAGTTCGGATCAATTTTGGGGTGACAGCCGTTCACTGGCCATTAATTCTGGTCATTGTGATTACGCTGATTTTGGGCGTCGTTACGGCAGTTTTGATGGCGACGGTCAATGAATCAAAGGAACGGTCGGCACATGCCGAAGAACTTGCAGCAGCTCAAGCAAAGATTGAAAAGTTGACGGCAGAAAATAAACAATTGACGTTACGGCTCAATAATAAAGGAAAACAAAAACGGTCGGTGCCAGAACAACCAACCACGACAACCGACAAGTAAGCTTTTGAAAGGAAGGATGCCATGTTAGCGGCAAAGAAAAAATGGGTATCACGCGAGACGACGGCCGTTTCTGAAACGGCCGTCAATGCGTTATCGCAGGCTGCGGAGGTGTCACCATTAGTTGCACGTTTGTTGATCACGCGCGGCATTGACACACCCGAAGCGGCGGAACCATTTTTACATGCAGATCAGCAGCCCTTATTGGACCCGACGACGATGCATGATATGGAAAAGGCGGTCGAACGGATTCAAGCAGCGGTGATTGCCGGTGATCAAATTACAATCTATGGTGATTACGATGCCGATGGGTTGACCAGCACGGCCATCATGTATGAAACGTTGGACCAAATTGGCGCCAATGTGAACTACTACATTCCGGACCGCTTTAAAGACGGTTACGGGCCGAACCAGGCGGCGTTTGACCGTTTGATTGCAAAGGGCACCCAACTGTTTGTGACGGTTGATAACGGCGTCGCTGGCAACGCGGTCATTGATCAGGTTCAAGCGCAAGGCGTGGACGTCGTCGTGACTGATCATCATGAACTGCCCGCTGAATTGCCGCATGCCTATGCGATCGTGCATCCTCGTCATCCAGAAGGTCATTATCCGTTTGGCGGACTTTCCGGTGCCGGTGTTGCTTTTAAAGTGGCCACGGCCTTGATTGAAGAGGTGCCCGAAGAACTATTGGACCTCGCTGCGATTGGAACCGTCGCTGATTTGGTTAGCCTGACTGGCGAAAATCGGACCATCGTGACGTTGGGCCTCAAAGTGCTACAACAGACGACGCGCCCCGGGTTGGCCGCTTTGATTCAAGAAGCCGGTTTAGAACCTGACAAGTTAACTGAAACGAGTATCGGATTTGGCATCGCACCACGGTTGAATGCGCTCGGACGATTGCAATCTGCACAGAGCGGCGTCGAATTATTGACCACGCTAGATGAAGAGCGGGCGACCGCATTGGCTAAGCAGGTCAATCAATTGAATGAAAAACGGCAAGGGTTGGTCAAAACGATCAGTGCGAGCGCCATTGAACAAGCACAATCAGCTGAGAATCAGGCCCGGCAGACACTGGTGATTACCGGTAAGGGCTGGCATGAGGGTGTGTTAGGAATCGTTGCTAGTCACGTCGTTGAAACGACTGGCAAACCAACCCTCGTTTTGAATGAAGACGCGGATGGCCGCTTGAAAGGTAGTGGTCGTAGTGTCGAAGCCTATAATTTGTTTGCGGCGATCGACCCAGTTCGTGATGCGTTGGTCGCCTTTGGTGGTCATCACATGGCGGTCGGGCTGACGGTCATGGCAGACCAGTTGGAAACGCTGAAGACTGCCATGGAAGACGCCGCGATCCAGCAACAATTAGCGGATAATGCGCAGGTCAAGTTAGCGATTGACGGAACCTTGTCAGTGGCGGATGCGACACTAGACACGTTGACGGACATTCAATCCTTGGCCCCGTTTGGCACTGATAATCCGGCTCCCTTGTTCAAACTAGTGCCGACCACGATTCCACAAGCGCGGGCGATTGGGAGTGACCAGCAGCACTTGAAGCTGCAACTGGGTGATGGTGATACGACCGTGGATGCGATTGGCTTTTCGATGGGTGACGCTTTACCCGCAATTCAGGCGAGTCCCACGGATGTCACGTTAGTCGGTGCACTCAGCGAAAATACGTGGAATGGGCAGACCAAGCCGCAGATTATGATTAAAGACGTTGCTGTGACGGGAACGCAAGTCATTGATGCACGTACCCAACATTTATCGGCGCATTTATTCCAGGCACCGGGAACTTACTTATTCTTCCATCGGCGCATTATGAAACAGGTCGAACAATACATGGGTGCGCAAGCCAAGGCCGTCTGGGTCGGCGAAGAAGATGTTGACCTCGCTACAGTAACAGCCGGGCAAGCGGTCTTCATCGTTGATTGCCCCGATACATTGCCTGATATGACGCAGGTCTTGTCATCGATCGCCCTTGATCAAGTGACGCTGTACTTGTATCGGCGTGACTCGGTCTACATGAGCGGGATGCCGAATCGTGAGCAGTTTGCGAAGTTGTTCCAGTTCACCGCGGCACACCACGATGTCGACATTCATCATCAATTGACGCAGGTTGCCAAACATTTACACCTTGAGCGAAATTTGCTTATTTTTATGATACAGGTGTTTTTTGAGGTCGGATTTGTTAAAATAAATGATGGTGTCATGAATGGCGTTTCGAATCCGTCCAAAGCGGATTTACATCACGCCCCTAGTTATCAGTTACGCGAGCAGCAAATCGTTGCTGAAGAAACGCTTTTATATAGTAAATCCGCAGCGCTCCAAGTATGGGTGAAGAACCAGGCTGCGGTTAAGAATTGAAGGAGCTGTTAAGAACAAATGGCATTAGATTTAACAAAGTATGTGGCTAGTATTCCGGATTATCCAGAACCTGGCATTATCTTTCGGGATATTTCACCATTGATGGCTGACGGCGCTGCTTACCGAGAAGCGACTGACCAAATCGTTCAGTTTGCACGTGACAAGCACGTTGATATGATCGTCGGTCCCGAAGCACGGGGCTTTATTGTTGGCTGTCCAGTCGCTTATGAGCTAGGGGTCGGATTTGCGCCAGCCCGTAAGAAGGGTAAGTTGCCACGCGCAACGGTCAAGGCAACCTACGATTTGGAATATGGGCAATCCGCATTGTACCTGCATAAAGATGCAATCAAGCCTGGTCAAAACGTGCTGGTCACGGATGACTTGTTGGCTACGGGTGGTACGATTTCTGCCACGATTCAAATGGTTGAAGAATTAGGTGGCAATGTGGTTGGAACGGCCTTTTTGGTTGAACTGAAAGACTTGCATGGCCGCGATAAAATTAAAGATTATGACATGTTGAGCTTGATGCAATTTTAAAGCCAAGATGTAAAAAGCTCCGGATGACGATTTATTAGTCATCCGGGGCTTTTTGTTTGCACTTAGTTGAATTATTGATATTTCGTGAACTTTACCAACTGATCAAAACAACGTAATCGTACAGTGCACACGCTATTCCCACTTTTCAATTAATATTTTCGCCTGATGCTTGTCCTTGGAGTTGGGATCCGGGTCATTCTTTTCAGCATTACCAAGCAATTTAATAATATCTAACCGTAATTGGTGTTCACCAGCAGCGGACAAGTTTAAGGTCGCGTTGCTGAAGAAAACGGATGCTTCGTCAGGTTGCTTATCAGCCATCTCTTCTCTGAAAGTTTCACTAAAGTCATGGTTGAGTAGCATAATCCATTGTAAAACCTCCTGGATGTGAGTATGCGTCCAAGTGCCAGAAATGTTAGTCATATCTGTGTCGAGCGCATCCAGATCCGTTTGAAACCGCGGCGTTTCATTGGAAAGGTGGGCGCTAGAATAATAGTTTTCGGTCAGATTTTTGACTTGAACCTGATTAACGATGGTTAATAAGTCGGCATCCTGCATCTTGTTGATGGTGTAGTACAACTGGTTATTAGGAATTTTAGTTTGGGCTGAAATTTGCTTGGTTGTTAAGCCATCCTCTGATTTCGTGGCCTTTAAAATCGCGGAAACTTTTGGATCTGCCATCAACTTTGCAAACTGTGCCAGTGTGTTTTTGGGCATGTTTTTCACCTCAATCCTAGCTTAACCATTTGACAAATAGAAATCAAACGATTAAAGTTTATTTATCATTTAAAATAATTTAAACGATAAATAATATTAGATTGGGGAGTGGCATTATGAAAAATCTAGCTCGTAACCGCGCGTTCGTCACACTTACAGCAGCCGATTTGTTTGAAACTATTGGGACTAGTTTATTCAACATTATTTTATTAACGTACGCGCGCACCTTTGCGCAAGCCAGTTTGATGGTTTCAATCGTTTCGGTGGCTACCGTCCTGCCCGGAATCTTTAGTATCATGACCGGCCGCTTGGCAGATTCGCAGCCCAATAAACGAGGCTGGCTAGCGGGATTGAAATTTGTTCAGGCAGGCCTATATCTCGTATTGGCGCAACTCATTACCGGTAAACAGGTTGGGCTCCTACTGATTATTATTGTGATTAATTTGTGTTCAGACGTGTTTGGCATGTTTAGTGGCAGCTTACGAATGCCGTTACTACAAGCCAAAGTCGCATCTGAGCAACAAGAGGAAGCCATCGGAATCAACCAAGGTATCGGCGTCCTAATGCAGACGATGGGGCAGGCACTGGGGGTCAGCATCTTGGCTGCGACGGGGAATTATCAGGTCGCTGGATATTTGAACGCGCTCACGTTCTTGATTGCGGGCATCGTGCTACTGTCCGGCTATGGGACGCTAAAAATGCCGACAATTGCAGCAGCCGCAACCCCGTCATTTCGCCAACTGCTCCAACAAGTACGACGGGTAATGGAATCGGGGACACACATGAACGTGTTGGGGTTATTGGGGAGTCCTCTCGTTATTGAATGCGGTCGGCGCAAGTGTAGACGCCTTGTTGAATTTGTACTTGATCCACCGCGCGGACTATTTACCGCTTTCGTTTGGAGTGGCGGTCTTAGTGATGAATACCGCCACTGTGATAGGCAATATTGTTGGGAACTTGTTACATACAGGTTGGTTTCAGAAATGGTCGTTTCGCAGTGTCATGTTAACAACTATGATCATGTTTGCGGGCTTGTTTATCAATTTGCTCAGTTGGCAGAATTATTGGTTGGTAGTGGCAATTATGACGATTGGTGGATTTTGCATGGGACAAGCAAATCCTAAATTGATGGCAAGTTTGCTAAAAGTTGCTGATGGAAGTATCGTGGGTAGTTTGAGCGGCATTATTAATTCTTTGGTCACCATTTCGATGCCAATTGGTAGCGTTGGCCTAGTACTGCTGGATAATGTTGTCAGCCCAACAGCGGCGTATGTCACTGGCATAGGCATGCTGCTGGTTAGTGCTGGGTGCTTGTTTATCCGACGTTAATAATTGGAAAGTAGCAGTAATTGTATTATGCAAATGATTGATGTGATAATAAAAACGGTTTGCAAGAATAAACCTGCAAGCCGTTTCTGTCGTTTTAAATGAGATTATGCATTTGTGTCGGTTGAGTCCGTATTAATAAAACGGACCGCAGTACCATACGCGGCGACCGATTGCATGTCCTGGCTAATGGAGCCAGTATCAAAGCGCATCATCACCACGGCGTCAGCGCCCATCGCACTGGCATTATCGCGCAACCGATTTACTGCCACGTCGCGTGATTCTTCGAGCATCTTGGTGTAATCCTTGATTTCGCCACCAACGAGTCCCTTTAAGCCCGCCCCGATGTTACGCACCAAGTTTTTAGATTGAGTGGTTAAGCCAAATACTTCCCCCAAAACTTCGTAGGGGTGCCCCGGAATGTTTTCCGTTGTCGTCACTAATAGTTGTGTCATTGACGGAACCTCCTTTTTGAATAGTTTTCATCATAGCATAGCGCGGTTGCCAAAAGCGAGTGTTTTGGATGGGTGAGTGGTTAGATGTGATCGAAACCAAGCGAGAAATTTTCGGTCTGAAGTTTGTAAGTCGATTGATTAAGACGGTTCAGTCGCGGGTTCCGCCCGTCACCGGCATGACTTTTCAGCATCGAGAGAAACTATCGCTACTTAACAAACACAACAGTGTATTTTTCGCCTGCAATATACAGCAACATAGCGTTAATTCACTTGTGTTGTCATGAGGCCTGCCTATAATTAGCGTTATTCAAGCGAGCTTTAGTTTGAATCATAACTGATACGGAGACGAGGGGGAGAGCATCATGAAGTTACGTCGACCAGTTCGGTTCTATCGCTCATTTTGGTTTTGGCTAAGTGCAGTTTTTCTGTGGGTATCGGTGGCGGGATTTCCTAAGACGCTAGTCACAGTTGGGGATGTGTTATGCTACGGTATTTTGTTCGTGTTATCCTGTGCCGGCTTAGTGTTGTCGTTCTTTGTGTTTGGGAAGGCGGCGCTGGAGCAGAAGGAGTGATTAACGGGAGTCGGCTATGTTGTTAGTTAGGAGAATGTTTACGCGTTCGCACTGGACTTGGAATTCAGATGTTGAAGTCTTTCAAAGTTGCCTTAAAATGCATCATTGTGATATACAAAAACAAATCCCCGCACTGGCCTTAATCGACTGGTACGGGGAGTTTTTAATTTCTTAGGGAGCTTTCGAAAATAGTTATTTGTGACAAATAGCTATTGAACACATTTTTGCATTCCTGTTTGACTTCTTCAGGTGTATATTCATCAAGGTGGTTAACAAATCTCTGTTGCATGTAGTCAAAGTGGAACTTTTTTATTGACCAAGCATCCCCATCTTTTTCTTTAGTTAAACTGTTAATCTTTTTCTGATCTGTTTCAGAGCAATTGTCTAGTTTAAAGGATAATTGACCAAATACCATATGGTTTTTTTTAAAATCAACCGTAATTTCATAGTGATATTTCTGGTTGCTATTCCAATGGCTATTTTCATTATCAATCTCATTTTCGCTGAAAAAGCGATTCATCTTACTAGTTTTGAACCGAATATGAACAGAGTCACTATATTTTTCATCGAACAGGAAGCCGTCTTCATCTGTTTCGGTATTGCACAACCCTTTAAACTCTGACATGATCTCCTTTTCTGGCTTGAAACGGTTGTCCTCAATAAATTCAATCGCATCCTTGTGTTTATTCCAAATTGCAGTGGCAATTTTTTGCTTTTCGTCGTCGTCCATTCCGATTAACTCCTTCAATAGATAAATGTAATCAAAGAGAATAATTGTGGTTTTAGCATTCAAATTTGAAACACTATAAATCGTTTTATAAAGCGCAGAAATGACGTTCTGGTAGGTAAGAGTTATCCATTTCTTTGAGCGAGCCTCTTCACCATATAGCGTAAGATAAATAAAAATATTAGTATTTGTTTCATCAGGGTATTCAAAATTGACTATTTTTTCATAACGTTCCAATTGGTTAGAGTGTTCGGAAGAGTAAATTTTGTTTTCTATGATTAAATTGAGATTATTCGTATTGTCCTGGAACAGTATATCTATATTTTTATACTCTCGTAATACCGCAGAATCTAACCAATTATTTTCGGAAACGCTGGATGGCAAAGGCTTAGTATCAACTTTATTACAATCCCTATTATATATAGGAATAATTTGCAGCATTAAATTTTTTAAAAAGGCGTCTTTTAATTCATGCGATCCATTAACATCTAGTAACCATCCTAGTAGATTACTATGCTTTATCTCCATATGGTCCATTGAGATGATATGAAATAAGTTTTGGTCATTATTATTAAACTCAGCGACTTTTGAGGAGATACTTTGTAATTCTGATATTAAGTTATCGATGTCTGATTGTTTCACCATGATAAACTGACCTTCTTTGTAGTTATAATATTGATTATTATATATCTAATAATCTCGTATTCAAAGCTCGAAATTGATTCTTACTTTCTGTCCTCGTTAGTTTTTACTGGCGTGAAGTATTCACTTCAATCATGCATATATAATGCGTTAGCCTGTTCTGAGTTTGTTCTCAGTTTGATTATTTTTAGCCATTTCTAGTCTTTTCAAAAAAGTTATTCTCTTATTAAGAACAATGCAAGTACATATCCGGCACTAAATATGGGGTACAAGGGGCATGGTAATTTATATCAGCAGGATATGATTATTAATGACAAGTGCAATCGACCGATTAAATTCCTAGTGATTTGGATTTACGAACACGTTGAAGTGTTAGATAGTTCGCATTTTCTGACGGATATTGGTACCAATCCAAGTGATTGGGCACATTCAATTTGATCCAAGCGCCCCACTAAAATGCTCAAACTAAGTAGCATGTGTGACTCAGATAATGATACCACGGGTAATTTTGCGCAATGTGTGGGTCCTTAGTTGCAATAAAATGACCGTTGTCTCCATATTCAGTGCTACCAACATTTAAGACTTCTACTCATCAATAATTCACTTTTGATCTGCAATTAAACTTCTGATCAGCACATTGCAACCACTAACTAATTAGTACAGATATATGATTGTCTTCCAGAATAATTGTCATAATTTTTGAATAAATATTTGTTCTGACTTCAAATTATGCTATACTAATTGAGTACCACATGGAGAGTTGGCAGAGTGGTAATGCACCGGACTCGAAATCCGGCGAACCGGCTAATACCGGCGCGCAGGTTCAAATCCTGTACTCTCCTTACTAAAGCAGTATAGAGACTGGCTAGCAAAAATAGAACTCCGACAAATCAATATTTGTCGGAGTTCTATTTTTTTTGTAAAACGTTAAACCGAGAATGGAGAGAACAGGCCAACGTTTTATACATGCAGGATTGAATTGAATGCTTGTTTTATTCAGGTCGGCAATCGCTAGCTTCTTGACGCGAGGGTGGGGAGATAATACTCGGTTTTTGTTTCAAAACAGGTTCTAATAACCCGAATCCTTGATCATCTGTTTAAATACTCTAAGTTGTCCTTTGGTTCCTTCATCTTTTGGTGTTGCGTATTTGCTGATTACGACAAAGGACAGCCTTACTAGA
The DNA here is from genome assembly GCF_018991185.1 of Lactiplantibacillus sp. 7.2.4. Lineage (NCBI taxonomy): Bacteria > Bacillati > Bacillota > Bacilli > Lactobacillales > Lactobacillaceae > Lactiplantibacillus > Lactiplantibacillus sp. 7.2.4. The sequence goes on along the minus strand of NZ_JAGYGS010000001.1, from coordinate 5,077 downwards.
GTTTCAATCTGTTGGCGGTCAATGTAGTCCCCCGATTCGTTTTCGGTAAAGGTCGATAGGTCTTCAATTGCAAGATGACGTTGAGTATGATTACTGTATGTTTCAGGAACGGATTGAACAATTTTTCTTAAATCGTTTCCAGCCTTTCTACCATCATACAACTGTTTATCGGTAGTATCATTAGTTATTTTAGATAATGCTTTTCCGTCCTTCACAGCACGCATTACTGTGTTGTAATCGCTTCGTTCGATATTAATACCGCCATACATGGGCGCTGCGTAGAAGAAACCAGCGAACGAACCAATGAATAGTAAAACGCCTGTCCCGACGACAATCATGGGGATTCTTTTTGAGCCGTGTCTAATCGCTTGAACTATCAGATATACGATACCGATCCCAATTATAACGACTGTTAAAACAGACAAATGTGCCCAAAACATCATGATAAACTCCTCCAAAAGTAATATTTGTAAATCAGGATTATTGGTTATTGTGTCCTACTGCTGCTAATAATTGACATCAATACTAAAAAAAGCCGCCATCACCCGAACAGCAGCTTTCCTTCTAAATTCAATTTATATCAAAAACAGGTTTTACTTCTTTTCCTGCACAATATAATGTGGCCGATGCTTCGACTCGATATAAATCTTACCGATATAATTGCCGATGATTCCTAAGCAGAACAACTGAATTCCGCCGATGAAAAGGAAAATAGTGACTAATGAAGCCCAACCACCGACACTGTTATTAAACAAGAGTTTGCGGATAATAACGACAAAGATACTAATAATTGAAGCGGCGGATAAGAGACCACCCGTCAGAGTTGCAATTTTTAGTGGCACGTCGGAGAAGTCAACGATTGCATCTACTGAATAGCTAAAGAGTTGCAACATTGACCAGTGGGTTTCGCCGGCGGAACGGGGCTGATTTTCGAACTTTAAATAAGTTGTTCGAAAGCCGACCCAGTTGAAGATTCCCTTTGAGAACCGGTTGTATTCCGGAAGCTCCAAAATGGCATCGACCATTTGCCGGGTCATCAGCCGGTAGTCACGGGCGTTCGGAATAATTTGGACTTTTGAGATCTTGTTGACGACCGAGTAGAAGGACCGAGACAAGAAGGAACGGATGAATGGTTCGCCCGCGCGGTTTTCCCGCATTGTACCGATACAATCATAATCGCCGGTTTCAATCATTGCTAACATCTTTGGTAGGAGCGACGGTGGATCTTGTAAGTCGACATCCATGACTGCGACGTAATCGCCAATCGTGTGCTGCAACCCAGCTAACAAGCCGGCTTCTTTACCGAAGTTTCGTGAGAATGACACGTAATGAACCGTATCAGGATGGGCGGCGTTTAAATTCCGAAGAACGGTTAGTGTATCATCGGAAGAACCGTCGTTGACGAAAACGTATTCCGTGGTGATGTCATTAAAAGCTTCCGGATTGTCGGCCAGCACCTTCTCGACGGTGTTGTAGAAAATTTCAATCGTAGGTTCCTCGTTGTAGCAGGGAACAACTAGACTCATGGTTTTCATAATTATTAAATCCGACCTTTGCATTATTATTAGTTTAGTCAATGACCACACGGGGTAAAAGGTGCGACGCCGTGTCGTCAGTTGAAAATGTGGGCCACGTTTGCACGCTAATGGTAAACGGGCCAGATAGTTTCAACCAGTATGAATATCATAGCCTGAATTCAATCATAAAGCAATCAGTTCTCAAACGACAAAAATTGTAATAATGAATAATAATGGAACTAGCTGATTCAGACGATTGATCTGGGTAACAAATCGAACGATCGTTAGCGCGATCATTAACACACTAAAATAAGGCCTCACAACGCTTGATTGCGATGTGGGGCCTTTTTGTTTGAATATGAATCTAGTACCGCGGATGTCGGTCTCATCCGCCTCTCACAGTTTACAAAAATGACCCGATTTCTCACCTAATGATAAAAATTAAACATACAAAAATTTTAACTATTTGCGACCACCGCTTTGGTCAGCTGACTCACAGCATGTACGCGTGAAACCACCAGTGAGGTCGCCGTCAGCGAGCCCTCTAAAAGGCCTAAAATGGTCAGTGGTGAGACGGAATCCCCGATACGCACTTGCCAATCAACCATGGCATGATAATCAATCGTCTCGATTTGGAGGACAAACTGTTGACCATTCAATGCAGTAATCGTCAAATGCCGCGGTGAAAGAGCGACAATCTCGCCATTGAGGGGCGCACTGATGATCCTGTCATTTGGCTGAATGCGCATCAATGGCGTTTGATGCGCTACCGATGGCAATGACTGGATGGTGCTGGCAGAACCGGTAACGGGTTGGTGCAGACGAATTTGATACTGACGACGGAATAACCCCATGATTGCTCGCTCCTTACTAAATGATTAACGGTTACTTCAACTTTTCATGCCAAGCATAACTTATGGGACCCGTTTCAGGTCAAGCTAGGGCAATCATAAATGTATGGCAACATGATATAATAGTTGAGAAATCTTCGGATAGTTAATGAACATGGTCTGAAAGGGTGGTTGCATGGATTTTGTGGACTTAACACCGATTGCCTTAGGACATACGCCGCTTGGCACGCGCAATCAGTTGCCAGAAGTACATGCGTGGCAGCTAGATTGGGACAAACTCGCACGGCTGATTCGCGATACCCAGGATGTGATGGCTCAAGTGGAAGCCGGACTCGCAGAAGATTGGCTCAATACGCATGGCACGATTTGGGACAGTACAACGGGTTACCATCGTTATCCAAATGATAACCGTGAATTTGATGATACGGTCTTCTGGGCGGCCTCCACTTGGGCAACACCGGCAATTGTGGTAACCTTTCATAATGAGATTAGTCAGGCATTCAGTTGTTACCGCGTGGGCAAAGACCCAGATTTTCATTATTTGGGACCACTAGGCCGGGCACATTAAGGCTAGCTTCAGTCTGAATAAATTGGAGGAACGAACGTGAAAGTTGGAATTGACAAGTTGCATTTTGCAACCTCACATCTATACGTCGATATGGCAGAATTGGCGACGGCGCGTCAGGAAGAACCTGACAAATATTTGATTGGAATCGGCCAGTCACGGATGGCGGTCATCCCACCGAGTCAGGATACGGTGACCTTAGCCGCCAACGCTGCAGCCCCGATGTTAACGGCCGCTGACATTGAAGCAATTGACTTGCTGATTGTGGGAACGGAATCGGGTATTGATAACTCAAAGGCCAGTGCCATCTATGTGGCCCGGCTCTTAGGATTGAATCGCCGGGTACGCACGATTGAAATGAAGGAAGCTTGTTATGCAGCTACGGCAGGATTGCAATTGGCGCAAGACCACGTCCGCGTTCATCCTGATAAGAAAGCACTCGTTATTGGTAGCGACATTGCGCGTTATGGACTCAACACACCTGGTGAACCCACTCAGGGCGGCGGTGCAGTCGCCATGTTAGTCAGTGCTGATCCGCAAGTCTTAGCGCTGGGGACCGAATCATGTGTGCTGAGTGAAGATGTCATGGATTTTTGGCGGCCATTGTATCATACAACTGCCTTGGTAGACGGTAAATACTCATCAAACATCTATATCGATTATTTTCAAGATGTCTTCAAAGGGTACTTGCAGAAAACGGGGATGCAGCCAGAAGATTTAACGGCGCTCGTCTTTCATTTGCCATATACAAAGATGGGACTTAAAGCACTTCGGAGCGCCTTGCCGTTAGTGGATGATGCGCAACAAAAGCGTTGGCTCGCCCATTTCGAGCACGCTCGGCAATTGAATCGACAGGTGGGTAACTTATACACCGGCTCACTGTACTTGAGTTTGTTATCGCAATTGTTGACCGATGACAAATTAAGGGCCGGTGACCGCCTAGGCTTGTTCAGTTATGGCTCCGGGGCTGAAGGCGAATTCTTCACGGGTGAGTTGCAACCAAATTATGAAGCCGGCTTAGATGTTGGGTTACCACAACGGTTAGCATGCCGGCAACGGGTCAACGTGTCCGAGTACGAAAAGCTCTTCAACGGACAGTTAGCTTGGCGCGCGGATGACCAGACCATTGATGTGGCCAATGACCCGCATCGGTTTGTCTTGATTGGTCAAAAAGATGAGCAACGTCAGTATCTAGATCGTGAGGACTAATAAAAAGCACTTGTTACTAGCAAGATGACTAGGACAAGTGCTTTTTGTTATTTGAAATTATTGGCGGTAATGGCACCATCTTTGACACTCAACAAGGTCTTATCTGTCGTATCAGGTTGCAAAAGTTGAATCGTATAGCCAGCAGCTAAATTCTTTTTAAGCGACTTGGATAGGGACTTGAAATTGGAAGTGATCGTCGTGATGGCCTTCTGGTTTTCATCAGGATACGATTTAATCGTTTTTAACGATTTGACGTATTTTTTACCAGTTGGAGTAATCGTATATGTCTTAGTGGCTTTCGTGAAGGCAACGGTGCCAATCGACTTGTAGTTTTCCTGCAACTGTTTGAGAATGTTTTCTTCATTCAACTTAGTCGTGGCAGCCTCACGCTTGGCGCTACCTTCATTGAAGACAACTTGCGAGGAACTTAAACTCGTCGTTTTAGACTTACTTGTGCTTGAACTGCTTGTCGAACTCGAAGCAGTTTGGCTGGTGGTTGCGGCATGTGACTGGTTATAAGGCCAGTATGGCAATTTGATCACCGCATAGATGGTGACCACCGCGCTCAGAACCGTTACGACTGTCAGAAACTTCCAACCACCACCGGTTTGACGTGCGTAAATCACGGAAAATAATGCTAATAGAAAAACAATCAAGCCCATAATGGCTAGGAACAACATGTAACCAACTCCCAATGTTTGAAATAGTATAATCATTATACCATTGAACTATCGGCCAGTTCCGATGGAATTCAAATATTTTATCTTTGGCAGCCAGTGCAATGCCAAAATCATCACATGACCCATGACTTGTACTGGTTTGTAGCGGGGCCGGAAAGCGGAATCGGCCGCACCGACAGATTAATTGGCACGACCTACAATTAAACGTCTCCGAAGTGGTGATTGTCTGACTGAAAAATAAAAAAGATGGCACAA